>DJYL01000110.1 GCA_002448495.1 Pseudoselenomonas ruminantium
GATGCCTTTTTCGCGGTCAAAGTTGGCGATGGTCAACGGAATGCGCTCACCTTCCTCGTCCACCCGCAGAATGATGAACTGACCGGCCTGACATTTTTTCGCCACGCGCGGGGCTTCGATATCCATGGAGAAGACGCTGGGCGACAACTCCTCTTTGTTCAGAATCTTAAACATGATTCACTCTCCTAAATACACAAAAGTTTAAGCGAATACGCCTGCCAAATAAGCCTCCAAATCCGTCTTGATGGGCATTACATATACATTGGCCTCTTTTTTATCCGCCATTTCCAGAACCTGCCGGGAAAAATCCACGCTCCATGCCAAATCCGGTGTAAAGCTCTTGGGGAACACGACATTATTCTTGCGCTCCCAGTAGCTCTGAGAAGCCGGTGTCACCACAGGCGACACGCCCCAGTAAACATCAAGACCGTCGAGCATATCCATATAAAGCTCCAGCATCCGCATATCAAAGAACGGCTGCGTGAAGAAACCTGCCGCCCCGGCCTGCACCTTGCGGCGGGTGCGGTAAAGCTCATGGCGCATGGAACTTCTGTACTGGTCAATACCGGCATAGACTTTGACCTCCGGCATTTCCTGACGGAACTTGCGGATGACATCCGTAGACTCTGTGGGATAAACCTCATGGGTCATGCGCTGCGGCGGGTCGCCCTGCACGACCAGAACTTCCTTAATGCCCTTCTCCCGCAAATAATCCTTCATGGGCAGCTCTTTGTCCAAATCAATATCCATAGCGCGGATATGGGGCATGGACATAGGAAAATACTCCTGCGCCATTGCCGAACCTTCCCAGCTGCGAATGTCAAACCGCAGAAGGTCAGGAATATTGATTACATCAATCTTGCTTTCATACTTCTGCAAAAGCATAAGCTCCCCACGCAGAGATTCCTCGTCACGGGGTATAAGCTCCACGGATACTCGTTTCATAGGCCGCCTCCAGACTTGCTGTTAATTTGTAAAGCATAAGCTGCATGAATACTATTGTAAAGTTTTTCTTATGAAAAAGCAATAGCGAAAGGTTTCTTAAATCTGCCCAATCATCTTATGTGTCTGAGGAATTACCCTTACATCCTTTAGTTTTGTCAGGGCATAGTTCTGGCAGATGAGAATTTTTTCCGGGCTGGCAGCCTTGCAGCCACCGTAGGGGGTCACCGGCTGAATGATGAACAGTGTTTCCGGCGCGGTCTCTGCCACTAAGTCAATGGCCTGCCGGAATTCTTCCTCCGTGGTTTCTGCTGCCACCACCAGCTTGATGTACAAATCCTTGGCCTTGGCAATTTCGATAAATTTGCGGTGCTCCTCCCACTGCGGACGGCTGATAATGCTGGGCAGCTTGATGTCCATGCTGATGATATCCGCAACATCTATAATGCTTGCCAGTTCTTTATACAAGGTACCGTTGGTTTCCAAAAAGACAGGCACATGAACAGCCTTGGCCACTTCGCGGATAAATTCTGCGTGCAAAAGCGGCTCACCGCCGGTAAAGCTCACGGCCTGATGGGGAACTTCCTGACAAAGCCTGTTTATCTCCATCGCCACCTGCTCTGCCGAGCGCGGATTGGGGAGCGTTGCAAACTCCCGGCTGCCGGCGTAAGTTTCCACCTCGCAGGACTTATGGCTGCCCGGCGTATTTTCCGTATCACAGAAGCTGCAGTCCAGATTGCAGCCTTCAAAGCGCACAAAAACCTGACGGCAGCCCACATATTTGCCCTCTCCCTGTATGGAAGAAAAGATTTCAATAAGATTCTTCTTCATAACGCAATAACTCAGTCCTTCGTGTAGGTAACGCTGGATTTTGGTGATTCAAAGACCGTTATCGCCGCCAAAACGCTGTCGCGCTTAAAAATCTCATTACTGGCCAATTCTTCAAAGATAATCCGGGCAAGATTTTCCGCCGTAGGATTTACGCCATCCTTAAAGGGAGCCAGTTCATTGAGATAATGATGGTCAAAGCGTTCCAAAATATCCTTCAAGGTCTGCTTAATATCCTTGAAATCCACCAGCATGCCCAGTTCGTCCAGTTCCCGGCCTTTGACAACCGCTTCCACCACCCAGTTATGCCCATGCAAACGAGCACATTTACCGGGATAACCATTGATATGATGGGCCGCTTCAAAAGCGCCCTCTACTTTTAACGTATACATTATCGAAAAACTCCTTACCTATTATAAAATATACATGATTATAACACCTTCAAGCAGTCCTTTCAACACAAGCAAAGCTATACACCCTGCCACGGCGCCCTGACAGCGGGCAATGACCTTATCTGCTTATCCTGTAATTCATAAGCTATGCCGTTATCTGCCAGCTCCTGCAAAAAGGCCTTTAGATAAACAGGACTGGAAAACTTCTGCATGAAATCCAGGGTGAATTTACCATTTACCGCCGAAATTTGCAGGGTGATGTCCATAATGGTGGCATTCCAGGCATGGAACTCTTTTACATATTTTTCTGCTTCCCCGAAATTGGCTTTCCCTACATAACTCACGTTAGCCGCAGCAAAACGATTGGCGGCCTCGTCCACCTTTGCCATCATCGCCAGCCTTTCCTTGTGCGTTTTCTTTGCCAAAAGCATTTTGGTCAGGCCGGCAGTATGCGCCACGCCGGACAGAACAGCTTTCTCACTGGTCTGCGCCGCAACCATATTCCTATAGGCCTTTACCTGCTCAGAAAGCGGCAATTTACGCAGCTGTTCATCATATTCCAGGAAAGCACCGCCGACCAGACTTTGATGCGCCAGCGGAGCGTGCAGAGCCTTGCGCTGATTAATACACAAAACAATGCGTATGCTTTCTCGGGCATGAGGATACAACTTTGCCAGACTGCGGCTCAGAAGCAATGACACCATTGTTCCCGGACTGCCGCCATTTTCTTTGCAAAAGTGCATAAAGGCATCTTCAGCCAGCAATATGCTATATACATAGTCCGGGCTTTCCGTATGCAGATTAGCGGCGATACCGGGCAGCAGCGCATTGCTCCACTCATGACGCCGGGGCGTTGGCAAGTCTTGTGCTTTCATTACGGGACAATCCCATTCCTCCTGAGATATTTTATCGCCAGCCAGACGGATACCTGCTGTCGAAAGCGTCACCTTGTAGCGCTGACAGCAGTAATAATACAACAAGGTGCGTATCACCTCATAAGTTCCTGCACCATCGGTCAGACCATGAAAAATATCCATAACCAGCCAATCAGCATGGTACGAAAATGAAAGCAGATGATTATTTGCTTCTGCCGAATTTAATGTTACGCCCTGCTCTGAATCGGAAACCACTACCGGCTCACGATTCTCTGCAAAGATAAAATCATCACCACGAGCCTGCAATTTCACGCAAAAATACGGATACCGCTCCATCGTGGCATCCACTGCCCTGCGCAGTACCACAGGGTCAACATCATCCTGCATCCGTATCCGTATTCTAATGGCATACGGATTATCCTTATGCAGCCGATAAAGGGGAATGACCTCGGTAAACAATTTCTGTTCCATGCCAGCACCTCCAACACAAGCTACAATAATTTTACCATAAAAAGAAAAACGGCACGAGCCGTTGTCCCGCACCAACATAAAATATATATGCACAGATAAAAGAGCACAACCGACTTCTTGCTTAGAAATCAGCTGTGCTCTTTTATCCATTTTATAGCATGAACTGCCGTCCGTTTATTCCCATCAACAAAAGCATGGTTGTTGGCAATGCCATAACAAAGCCTAGCCGCTTTTTCGCAGATAGTTGGGAAAAGGTCTTCACCGCCAAACGTTTAAAAAGGTGAATTGACAGCCGCTTCTAACAGAGCCATATCTCTTACTCCGTTTTCGACTGGAATATCACTTTTTTCCAAGTCCGCATGGAACTCTAAAATATCCTCTAAAATGATAGGTACTAGGTATTCAACATTCATTTGTCGGCCAGCCTTCTGTATAAATTCTCATTTTTTTTCATGAGTTCCTTGGACACATCCCTCATTAGTTGTTTAATATCTTTATTATTCTGGGATGTCAATACAATCCGTTTAGTCTGGGAGCCAAAATTATTTTTCATTTGTGCTACCACCGTGTCTTTATTCATCGTCCGCACCTCCCTAACGATATTATAGCATCACCGCTAGACGACTTCAATATTTAGCCAACAAACAAAAGTTGGCATATTGCCCAGTCAATTTTTATACCTGTCAACTTCGTTTTTTATTACGCACCTGCATTTCAATATCATAGACAGTGTTCTGGTCATCTTCCACATAGACATCCAATCGTACGCCCTTGCTTTCGTAACGTGCCTTCACCGATTTTTCTTCATCTATATACTTGATATCACGAATTGGAATCTACAGCAGCTTCTCCAACATCTTCTTGCAAATCCGCTTACGGCTCATGATGAGCTTGAACATATAGTCATCCTGTATGGTCAGTTCTTCCCATGGTTTGATTCTATACATTGCATCATCACCTCTACTTAGATTGTAACCGAAGCACTAGCGTATTTCAAGCGTCATTGGAATTATTTAGATTTTGTTACTTTTGTTAAGCGTCTTCTTATTTTGGTCATATGTCTTGATTCACATTTATCTATAAAAATATCCTTTCCCATAGTTTTTCGTACTCTTTTTATGTATGTTATGAAATTTCCCTCAAATTTCTTAAACTTAAATATTCTATCGATGCTTTCTTGTTTCTTTTCTTTTTTACTTTTGGAATCTGAATATAGTCTATATAAACTATTCGTTTCCATTCTCTTATGCTTATATAGCCAACGACCAACCGTATTTACTTTCCGATGCATTCGATAGTAATATTTCGTCGTAGTTTTATCTCTAATCTTAACTGTTGTTCCATCAAAAGTAAATCCCAAATAATCTAACATTTGATTTAGATCTTCTCCGCCTACTGCAAATTGATGGCTTACATTGGTTAAGTTTCCCTGTGAATACGAGAATATCTGCGTTTTCTTTCCTTCAAGAATTAAGTTTGGTATTTCATATATAATTCTATCAACGATATATTTCCTATGCATAAATATATCATTATTATGACCTGGAATCACCGCGATAAAATCATCACTATATCTCATATAAAGTCCTTTTAACTTATTGATATAGTTATTCATATCATAATCAAATTTCAGCATATATACATTAGCTAACACAGCACTAATAGCAGACCCTTGCGGTATTCCTTTAACTTTATTTTTTTGAACTGCATAATGCCATTTTCCATCTTTCGCAAAACGTCTAGCTTTAAATTCATGAAATTGTTCTATTGTCATAATACGTTCTTTAGAATTCAACTTCCGCAGCGTTTTCCTTCTATTCTTTAATCTGAAATAAGATAGAATATCTTCTAACATGCAGTAACTATACTTTGTGATACTTTTGAAGACTGCATAGTAATCATTAGGTAACTGTGCGCAATCAAGTAAGTCACATAGTCTCTCCTTTAGGTATTGATGGTCCAAACTATCAAAAAAGCTCTTAAAATCACCTACAATAATGTAACATTCATTATTTTTCATGATAAAATCAAAAACACTATATGCAAAATCTACATTATTTTTATGCAGGTTATTTCTATATGCTACCGCACATTCATTAATACCATCCGCTTTTGCTCTTATATTATACTTTTCGTTAATAAGATATGCATAGTATTGATAAATACAACGGTCTATATGCGCTGAATAACTCAATGGTCTTTTTTTATCTTTTAATTTATTATTTGCATGACTGTACTTCGAGCAATTTTTTTCAAATGTTATAAACGGATAAAAATCGTGTCCTTTTATTTGATTTGGATTTGTAATATATTTCCATACTGTATCACTTTTCAATGATACCCGATTGTCAAAATGAGCATATTTTTTTATTTCTTCATTAGTTTTTCTAAAATCTTCAAAATTCATATACCTATTCCTCATCGCAAAAACCCGTCGGTTTGAAGTGGCAACGTCTCCACATCCGACGGGTCTTTTGATTTGATATTCTTTTCAGAACAGTTGCCATAAATTGCGATTACATATCATGTTATAATGATATTGACTACAATATTGTCATTGATTAACGGAGGTATGACAATGATATCCATTACATTAACAGCATCATTCATCATTAAGCTTACGCTTAGAATACTCTGGATATTCTCCAGGAATCCACACGTCAAATTCTTGACAAAGATTGCATTCTCTCGCGCCTTTTGCCGAGACAATTTTATTATAGCACAAAATCCATCAATGAGCAACTCACAGCAACTCTTTTTTGTGCCTTCTTTTCAAAATATCATTAGCGGTATTTATCGTTTAAGTTCAGCATGCTTAAAGTGCATAACCCAAAGTGCCAGTAAACGCTCTTTGTTTTTCCTGATATACCGTAAAACTTTTGCCATATCCTTTTTATCGACTGTACCGCAATCTTTAGCAATTTCCACAGAGTCAGAAGTCAACCAGAATTTTGTTGCCTTGTCAGGGTGTCCTTTTGCTACATGGACATGAACTGGCTCACTAACGCCATCCCCTTTTACAAAAAAAGTATAGCCTAAGTATGAATCAAGCAAGTCTGGCATTTTTCTGTTCCCTCCAGTCATCCCAAATGATAGACTCATTGACCGTCAGATATTTTTCTATGCCAAATAAATCATCCTCTGAAAAACCGAAAGACTTCAGGCAAGTCATATCAGGCAAACGCCACTCGCAGAAATTATCTTCATGCTCCTTTTGCTCGATTCTGATTGCTAAATTAATGCCGCCGTCTCTATCCTCATACTCTTTCGTTACATACACATTAAGATAAACACCATCTTTTAAGATAAAGGTTGCATATAACATTTATAACACTTCCTTTCAAAATGTCATTGGCGGAATGTGACTTGACCGTTCATCAGCATAGGAAGAAGAAAGTCTCGAAGATAAGTAAGTTTACGATTTTCTTGGTTACACTTAACCATTTGTTTATGAATTGGTTTTATCCGCGCCTCAAATCGTCTTAACACCTCATAAGGCGGTATAACAATTCGACTTAATTTCAAATGATCTTGTGTTATATGTCCCATGGTTGTTTTTCTAGCTTCAGCAATTTTAACAAAATTAACTATATAATCTTTTAACTGATGATATATATATTCCTTGGGAAAATCTTCAGATGGTATTACTTTGAAAATATGTTGGTTCAGCCCGCCTTTACCACCAGTCCAGTATTGAATTTCCAGAGTTGCTGACCATGAAAAAAGTATATCTCCATCACCAATAACATTCTCTAACGGAATATTTGCTGATACACGTTCAGTATCCGGTCTAACCCCTTCATGCATTTCACGAATTTTTATAACCGGTAAAGATTCCTCATTGCCCTGCGGACGATATTTTTGACAGGCTAAACCATTTACATACGAAGCTATGCGAAATAAATTATCAACTTTCCACCCTGCCGGGATTTCTCGGGATAGGTTTTCGTTCCATTCCATTTTGCCGCCGCTAGTTTTGTATGGGCGGCCATTGGCATCAGGGAAGTCGAATTGGACGAACCAGTAGTCGTAAAGGGTCTTAGCCATAGATTCCAATGTAGTAATCAACTTACTATTATTTTTTATTTTATCATCTATAGCCTGCAATTCATTGGCAATTCTATACTGTTCTTTCAAATCAGGCAATTCAACTGGTAATTTTTTTAGTATGGCAGAATTAAGATTTAGCATCGTTGCACCTGTGGCATTATCAACAATCCACTTTCTTATATGAGGCGTACTTAAATAAAAACTAAGAAACACAGCATTAACCAGCATTTTATCAGGGCGAATTCTTAAACACCCAGTTCCGCATAACGCACCTGCATCATTTTCTGAAATTAAAGCACATCGCTCTATATTACCTCGGCGACTATATACAATATCTCCAATCTCAACTCTGTATTTTTTCAATCGTTCGGCATCCTGTTCTGTAATATGAGCAATCCTATCGTGAATTACAATTCTATCTCCTATATCCTGCGGCATAATAGAAGGTATCCCCTGCTCAACATAATCCGATGCATGAAGTTGCGAACCGAAAGGTCCTGTAATTATATCTGCTAAATCCCCCAGACAAACCTTTTTATACAAATTAAGCCGCCTCCGAATAATCCACAATAAAGATTTTGCTGGCAATTTTTTCTAGGTGTTCCAATAAATCCTCAATCTTTTCCATTACCGTAGCAGAATAAACTACCTCACCACACTGCTCACATTTATAGCAAGGAACATTTTCAATAATCACATAACCGCCATTTACTCTAGCAAAATAACTTTCTTTTGCAGGAATCATATTCCCTGATTTACATAACAGGCAATTCATATTTGGTCACACCTTTCTCGTCTTCAAGTCAGATTCCCATTTATCGACATCGGGAAAATATGCCGTTATAATCCGACTGGCATTTCCTTCATCACTCATCACAACATGCAACGGCTGTACATTTACAGACAATCCCAACAACAAGCAGGACGGATATGGATAGTCCTCTGGATATTGCTCAATAATCTCGCCAGTCTTTACAGCGTTACGAATATCTTTGACCTTTATCCCTCTTTGCCTAAACCTTTCCGCAGCATGAGCAGTAATGAATACGCGGTCATTATCATAGTACCATTGCAATCGCTCTATATCAATCAAACTTCAACTCACCCAACCCTTTTAATATTTCTGCTTCGAGCTTATGTCCTTCATCGAAGTACGTTTTAAGCTGCTGTTCGTAGTCAGCCATTTTCTGCTGAAATTCTTCCGGGGTCAGGTCAACATATTCAATCTTGACCTTGAAGTACTGGCCTGCGGAGAAGGAGCATTTCTTTTGCTCAATGTCTTTAAGACTGACAAGAACGCTGAAATCGTCGATTTCCTGTCGCTCATTCATGGTCTGGACGATTTTGTCCATTTCAGCCTGACTTAGATAGGTGCGCTGATTCTTGGTGCCTTCAAGTTTGACTTTTTCGCCCATATTTGACGCGTCAACCAAAAGAACCTTGTCATCCTCTGTACCTGCGGCATCAAGGAACAGTACCGAAACATTGGTGCCGGTGTTGGCAAAGATATTACTGGGCATGGAGACAACGCCGCGCAGGAGTTTTTTCTGGACGATATGCTGACGGATTTTGTAGGGAATGCCTGTGGCGGCGGTCAAAAAGCCTGTGGGCACAACGATGGCGGCTTTGCCGTGTTCCTGCATGCTGACAATGATATGCTGCAGGAACATCTGGTAAATGGCCATGCTTTCCTTTTTCTTTTTGGGGATGTTGGGCACACCGGCGAAGAAGCGCTTTTTGTAGCCTTCGCCTGCCAGCTGGTCGCGCGTTTCGCTGAAATCGGTATTGAAGGGAGGATTACTGACGATGTAAGCGAATTTTTCAATGCTCTTGCCGTCTGCGGACAGATGGCGCGGACGCACCAAGGTATCATCCTGAATGACATGGGGCAGACTGTCTACGAGATTGTTGAGGATAAGGTTCAGCCGCAGGACTTCATTGGACTTTTGACTGATGTCCTGTGTGTAAACGGTGCAGTTTTCCTCACCTATCTGCTCGGCCAGCGTAAGCACGAGCGTGCCCGAACCGGCTGCCGGGTCATAGATGCTGACATTCTGTGCGCCATTGGGGGCGATTATCCTCGCGATAATCTGTGCAATAGAATGGGGCGTATAGTATTCGGCATACTGACCGCTGTCCTTATTGTAGTCCTTTATCAGATACTCAAAGATATCGGCATAGAAATCGTATTTCTGCTGAAATACGGCATCAAAGCTTTGGGCGTTGAGTTTATTGATGATAGCCCGACAAAAATCGTCCTGCCGTTCTACTTCGGTGACCAGATTCGACAGGGTATCAAACAGGCGCACGCGATTCTGCGCACCGGCTGCTACCGAGAATACATCCTTATTGGCTTCGGCGATATGCAGCAGGGCATTGTCAAATATCGTATGAAAGCCCTGCTCCCCTTTGCGGGAAAACAGGCTGCTGATAAGGTCAGCCGGATGAATACGGGCAATGCGTGGGTCTAAGTCCATCATCAGAAAGTCAAAATCATCTTCAGACAGCTCTGCCAGACGGCGTTCCGTTTCCTGCGTGGACTTACCTGCAAAATCCGGCAGTTCTTTAAGCCCGGCAAGGAATTTATCATTTAAGAATTTGTATAAAAATGCCTCCGTGATGATTTTGTACTCATTGCCGCTGTTGCCCAGACCATAATTGGAGCAGATGGCTTTGAGGTCATCAATGAGGGCATATATCATTTGTTTTTCGGTTTGTAATTGCATGTATAAGATTTCTCCTTACTGGATGTATTCGTTTTTGATTTCATTGCCGATGGCTTTTACCACACTGGCATTCAGGAGCAGTTTGCCGTTTAGCTGCTGCTTAATCTCACGCCAGAGCATTTGCTCGAAGAAATTTCCATTGGACAAGATTGTTTGCTTATGCAGCAGGCTGTCGTCGATGTAGGACTTCATATCGGTCAGAAAGTCAAAGGTCACGGCCTGTGAGGATAGCAGCCCTGCTCGGATTAAACTCTTATGCAGGCGCATGTAGCGAACATCGCCGCCATAACGAGCCGTAAGCCTGTCATTGGCTGCATTGATGTCGTGCATTTTCTGCCGCAGTATGGCAAGTTTTTCATCCTGCGCCTGCATTTCCGCCAAGGTCATCTGCTGGATGTCGTGCCCCTCCAAAATGCGCCGCAATTCTTCCCACAGCCGCAAAAACTCCGGGTCTTTCCTGTCCTGATTGCTGCCAAACTCACGGATGGTCTGCCGCCGCTTACTTGCGAAGGAATCGGCCAGTTCCAGTTCGCTTTCGCTGATTTTGCGGAAGGAAAAACGGATATCCTGCGTGGCTAAATCCACAAGGCTGTCGATATCCTCAGGGTTCTGCAGGGCTTCTTTTTCGCGGATAAGCTGCAAGCGCTGACCGGTCAGCTGGCTGAGTGCCCGTATTTTGTCGCGGTCAAGACTTTTCAGCAAATCCTCATAACCAAACAGCTGTGCCAGATTGTATAATTCTTTATACAAGGACAAGGCGCGATACAGGTCGTTTACCTCGTCCTTGTTTTCGATAGCGGAAATCTGCCGCTGGAAATTTTCCAGATTGTCCGTGTCAAAGGAAAAGAGCTTGTCACGGATTTGCCTTAATTCTGCGTTGATTTCCTCAGGGGTCTTGAAGATGCCGGTAAACTGTGTAAAATCATCACCCAGCTCCTCCTGCAGTTCTGCTAAATAGGCCTGATTGGTCTTGTCAAACTCACTGCGGATATCGGCAAAGTCCACCACATAACCGTAGCGCAGCTGATGATAAGGACGATTGACACGGGTAAGGCATTGCAGGAGGCTGTGTTCCCGAATGACACGACCAAGATACAGCTTCTTGAGCCGTGGCGCATCAAAGCCGGTCAGCAGCATATTATAAACCACGAGAATATCCACTTCGCCACGCTTGAAGGCATCCCGCTTTTCCTTTAATTCTTCCTGCGTTTCCCCCAGCGTTGAAAGCACCAAGGCTGCACGGAAGTTGCCGCGTACCTTTAGTTCCTCATAGATGGCCTGCGCCTGTCTGCCCGAATCGGCCACCACCATAGCACCGATGGTTTTATCCCCCAAGAGCAGCCGGGAACCAGTAAAATCCTCCTCGATATAGTCAACCAAGGGCTTTACATAGTTTGCATGACAGGTCAAATCCTGCTTATGGATAAGGCCTTTTCTCACTTCATCCTGTAGTTTATCCAAAGCGGCATTAAGCTGCAGGCGGTATTCCGTCTTGATGCCTTCGCGGATAAGACGCAGGGTATAACCATCTGCAATAGACTGATTGTAATAATATTTGTGGATATAATCACCGAACAAGTCCTTTGTGCGTACCTTGCCGATAAGCGGCGTGCCGGTCAGTCCGAACATAACCGCCTGACGGTCAGAATTCACGAGCCGCGCCAAAAAGGAACCATCCGCGCGATAGTCACGATGTACTTCGTCAATAAAGTACACACGCTGGATGTTTACATTGTAGTCCGGCACTTTGGCCACAGCATCATCACCGAATTTCTGAATGTTGACCACATTCATGACCAGTCCGCCGGATAGGGTCTGCTCACTGGTGCTTTGGATATTTTTCGTAAACTCTGCCCGCGTGCCAATCTCCACGACATTGAGCCCGCGGGCGCGGAATTCATCCGCCGCCTGCTGCATCAAATCAAGGCGGTCAACGATAAAATAAAACTTCGCGACAATACGGTGGACTGCATAATAATCAGCAAGAATGTGGACGTTATAAAAGGCCAGTTCCGTCTTGCCGCTGCCCTGCGTATGCCAGATAACGCCGCCGCGAGCGCGGCTTCCTTTCCTCACGGCATGTTGACGGGGCAAATCCGCCACCAGTTCCGTTTCATGGTGTACATACTCGTTCATGTAGAACGCATTATCTGCTACCACTTCATCTGCCACGCGTAAAGCATCCACCTTGCGGGCAATCGCCTGAGCACCGAAGAATTGCTGATAACGCATCAGATGCTTGCTTATCTCCATGACACCTTTATCGTTTACCTTTTCCACATAAGTGATGCCATAATGAAGCAGCCAAAGAAAACGCTCTTTCGTAAACAGCGAGGTCAAAATTCTGTTGGTCGGTGTCATGGGTTCACAGTTCAGAGCGTAGTCGGCACGCCCTTTGAGGACGGTCATATGATTATCCTGCAAGATATTGTCCTCGTCAGCCGGGCTTAAAGGGGCAACTCCCTCATAAACAGAATTATCTTCTTCGCGGAAATGGCTGAAAAACAAATGCCCTAGGCCATTTGTGGCATAGAAAGCCCCGGATAGGGGTACGGCTTCCGTATCGTCGTATTCCATATTATTGGAAAAAACCATCAGCTGCGTGCTATTGAGGAAACGCCTGTACCTCATGTTGCTCGTGCGCTTATTCATGCGCTCGTATTCCGCCTGCATTCCCTTTAGGTTATTGGGGATTTTGACCTCACAGAAAGCCAAGGGCAGGCCATTGACAAATACCGTTATATCCGGGCGAAAACTCCCTGCTTCACTTGACTGGTCAACCAAACAGGACAGTTCCGTTACCACAAAGTAGTCATTGTCCTTTGATAGGTCAAAGGATATAAGCTGTATGGCTTCACCACGACAGACTATCCCCTGTTGCAGTTTGCCCCAAAAAGCCTGACCTAAATCATCAGCAGCCAGACTGTCCGACAACTCGGAAAGGATAGCCGAAAACTCCTCATCGGTCAAAGGATTCTTGCGGAGGGCCGGATTAAGTCTGTTCAATGTATCACGCAAAATCTGTTTTGCAATATTCGTTTCCCTGTCCAGCTGAGGACGAATATCCTGCAGCCGCCGATAGCGATAGCCCAGACGCGTAAAATGCAGCAGTGCCGGTATTTTGACGCGCGAATCTTCGGAGAAAGCCCTGGCCATGCCTGTCACATCCTTTGTGTGTTATTATCTCTTATTATAACATAAAATGTCGTGCGAAACGGGATTTCGCACGACAAGACAACGAGCCACTATTATATTCTAAACATATCTTTTATTTACCGGTCAGTTTGCCCTTGGTATCCTGCTCTGCGCTCCTGATGTCATCCCGCATATCCTTGGCAAGATTGAGTTCGTGGAAATTCTTATCTTCATGCAGGAGCATGCTGAACTTATCCGTCTGGTCAAGATAAGCCATGCCCTTTTTGAAGGAAAGCTCCAAAACATGCCCGCCCTTTTTCTTATCGTCCGACAGGAAATGGAAGTGCCAGCCCACCGAATTCAGCTCGCCCATATAACTGGGGCAATACAAGCCTACGATGGTGCCTTTGATATTTTTCTCGGTAAACTCCGTCTGTTTGTCTTTCAACGCCTCCACCAAGGTGGGATACGGCTTTTGACTTCCGTATTCACTGCGGAACAGAATGGAGGAAAATTCGGCAGGAATCTTCACCATGTAAAAGCTGTTGACGCCATGCTCTTTAACCGCCTCGTTCAATGCTTTTTCCAAAGCCGCTTTATCCTTCACATTCTGCAGGTCAACAGCAATATCCCGGTCAAAAAACGTCACGTTGGAAAAGGGGATAACCGTTTTATCCGGGCAAAGAATCACACGCCCGTCACCCAAGGCCTGATAAATCTTGCCATCCAGCATAATCATCTCACCGTTCAGGCCTTCAAAGGTTCCGATACCCGTATCCCCCATGGTGCGAAGCTCTCCGGCTGTAATCGTGCCGCCGAAATAGCCTTGCGCCAAAGATTGCAGGAGTGCCACCTGCGTAACGGTTTCACGCTCCGCCGGTGCGGCCTCGGCCTGTGCGCTGATTCCTGCCCCCAGCGTCATAGCTCCTGCCAGAAAAACGGTCATTATTTTCTTTTGCCTGTTTGCATTCATTTCGGTCATCCTTTCTAATGCAGAGATAAAATATCTTTATTTTACGCGGTAAAGCATTATCTTGCCGCCAATAAAATAACGGAAGTATCCGGCGAAAGAACCTCCAGTTCGGCTTCGAGCACCGAAAGCATTTGCTCCCGCGCGGTCAATCCCGATAAGTCCAGCTGCTTCTCGCCGTAATAGGCAAACAGCAACGGCAGTTCCTCGCCCACGGTGCCATAAGTGGCGGTTTCCTCAAACAGCGTTTCTAAATCCGTTTTCAATTTGACCTTGTTGGTGACGATTACCCCCACGCCTTCCCGTTGCAAGCTGACTACGCCGTTACGGTCAATAACTCTTACCATGTGTTTCTCGCTGGGGAACAGCCCCAGAAACTTTTTGCGAATGCGCCCATCAAAAACATGCCATTTACCTGCGGCAGCAACTTCGGTTACATCTTCGTCCGCTAATTTGAGTGAATTTAGCGCGACCTGACGGATTTCTGTAGCAGATAACTCCTTTGCCGCTACATCACCCATTTTCAGTTCGGTGGCACCTGTAGCCGTAGCTCGTAAAATATTGGTTTTCTTGTCGTATTCAATGGCAATTTCCACCGTGGCTTCTGCCGCCCCGGATTTCATGATCTGTTCCAACGCTTCGTGACGAATAGCCTTCATATCGCCTTCGGTTGGATTCGTGACCGTGCGTTCCACCACTTCGCGCACCATCGCCATAGCCACGCCAATAGTAGAAATGATGGGGGCATTTTTCACAATCTTCCATTGGACATTCATTTTTTTGCCCAGATAAGGGACAACAACGCCGCCGCTGCCACCGCCGCCCGCCAGACACAATAATTCCGGCGAAAGATGGTATTCGGTAATCAGACGCTCTACAATCTCGCCGATTTTCTCGGCAGCCTTGTCCATAGCGGCCCTTGCAGCTTCCTCAGCAGAGATGCCCAAAGCATCCCCCAAAGTCTGCCAGGCCGCCCGTACATTATCTTTTTCGTTGCTGTATGCGTAATCTCCTTCCGGAACACTGCCCAAAAGATTGGCGGCTCCGGCAAGCGTCAGCGAAACCTTGCGCCCGTCTGCACCGGTGACAATGGCAAAGGAACGCTCATCATCGGATAGCGGTGCCACCAGTTCCAAGCGTGGTGATTCCAATTTCGGCGAAAAAATCTCATAGGGCAGACCCGCAATATGCGCACTGCGTGGGCCTACATCCGTTATCTTTCCGTCCTCCACGCGAATCATGCTGCCGCCGGCTACGCCCAATGTCCGTACATCAAGAGATGAAAGATACGTTTTGTGGCCGCCGATTTCGCCGTAGCGCACCATGACGCGCCCATCTTTCACTACGGAAATATCCGTGGACGTTCCTCCGGCCTCCAGAAAAATTCCGTCCGAGAGTTTTTCGTACATCAGGACACCGGCTACACCGGCAGCCAGCCCCGACAGCATGGTTAAAATCGGACGCCGCCGCACTTCGTCAATGGTCATGACACCACCATCACAGCGCATGATCATGAGGGATGCCGGAATCCCTGAACGCTTGACGCAGGATTCTGTCATATCCGCCGTTTCCATCATGCGCGGAATCAGGCTGCCGTTTACCACGGCTGTTCTGGTCCGGACTTTCAGCCCGTAGAGCTTGGAAACCTCATGGCCGCCCGTAGCGTACAGCCCCATGTTCCGCGCCATATTTGCCACAAAGCTTTCATTGGCGGGATCATCCACGCCATAAGCCTCCGTGGCTACAATGACCTCTGCACCGGCATTTTTCAACGCTTGTATCTTGTCGGCGATTTCCTGTTCGGCAGCTTTAGCATCTGCCGTTTCCACAAAGGCATAGACGGTTTTCAGTTCCTTGCCCAAGGCCAGCGGAATATTGCCGATATTGCTGACGGTCTTTGCCCGTCCGGCTTCCAGACCACTGCCCATGGCCAAAATCCCGGTACAAGCCACATCGCCTTCCAATAAGGCATTCGTCGCCTGCGTGGTTCCATGAGCAATAAAGACCACTTCCTCGGGAGCTATCCCATTCTTTCGCAGAAGATTTTGCAGGACCTGGACAATACCTTCGGCCACCCCCTCTTTGGCATCATGGGTAGTGGGGATTTTTTCCTGAGCAATGATTTCGTAAGTGGCACTGTCAATAGCTACAGCATCGGTGAATGTGCCGCCTACATCAATGCCAATTCGTACTTGTCTCATAGTCCCACCTCACTGCAAGATTGCCACAAAAATCATCATCATGACACAAGCCGCCCATGCATAAGGCAGAATTTTTTTCATCACGGCGGTGGCATCGATTCCGGCAAAACCGGCCAGCCATGTATTATGCGAGTTGGTGGGGTCGGCAATGGTTTGCAGATAACCTACCCCAGAGAACATACCGTACAAAGAAGATGCGGGCAGAAAATTCAGATTTGTCAGGATGGTTGCAATCCCCGTCCCCATACCGTACATATTGAAGGGACCACGGTAAAGCGCAGCCGGTGCAAAAAGTGTAAAGAATAGCAGCACGCCATAGAATGATGAGGGCATAATCGCAATCATCAGCGGATTTAAGATTTCTACGGCTGCCTGTTGCGTGGCTGCCGTCACCAGCATGCCAATTCCCATAAACAGGAACAAAACCCCGGCAACATCCTTGATGCCATCCACCAGAGAACCGGTGAACAAGTTAATCGCCTGTGAAGGGCGGACAAGCAATGCCGCATAAGCCGAGGCAAAGAAAAATCCCAACACTGCCGCCGCCACGGGGTCCACCTTTCCCTCGGCGGGATTTCCCAGCCCCACAGTAAAGTTAATCAGGGCAATAACCGCCAAAGGCAAAATCGGCGTAACCAATGCGGCGTTGGGGAGAGTCTGTTTTTTCCTGACCAGCGTTCCCGGCTTCTGATTGCATAATTTCCCCAAAGTTTTCACCAGACTGACCGGAACCGAAACAAGACCGCTAATAAATCCGCGCAGCAAGGCAAAAGCCGAATCGCCGGCATTATTCCCCCGCGGGATATTGATAACGATATAGGCCGTTGTCACCGTCAGCGAAACAATGGCACCGGGAATAAAGTATTTCAGCACGGCATCAGCACCAAAAATACCGATACCCGCAGCAGCCGCTGCAAAATTCAGAGAGCTGCCTGTCATCATGCCCAGAAGAATCAGAATGACGGCATCCATGGGCTCAACTCCGGCGCTGGTCATAATGGGAATGGCAATGGAACCAATCATGATGATTGCACCCAGACCGCTCATGCCCAAAAAGACAAAGGCCGTAGCTGCCGTCATCAAAGCCGCTAAAGCGATGGGCTTGTCCCCTGAAAGCTCGGCGGCTTTTTTGATAATCGCATCGGAAATACTCGTCTTCTGAATCACCTTGGCAAACATAGAACCAAAGACCACCAGCACAATGGGCGCACTCAGACGAAATGAGCCCTTCACGACAATATTGCCCAGCCAGTCAAAAAAGGGTACGCCGCAAATAAAGGCAATCCACGCCGCCATTAAAGGAAGCGCCAATAAAGTAGGCAAAAGACGCTTCACCATCAATATGGCAAACAGCGCAAAGCCCGCTAATAATAAAATCCCCGAAAGAGTCATATCGTTCCCCCCTTACCCATTGACAGATTTATTTCTACACAGTTCCTTACCAAACACGGCGGAACATCATGCTGGCGCTTAAATCCTTGTCATGCGCCCCCTTTTGCCACTGGACATCACCGGCAATCTGCCAGCCTTTGGCAAATTCCGTTTCGCCGGAAAGCCCTACCACGGCATGGGTCTTGTCCTGATTGTTCCTCAGCGTATAGCTATGGTTATTGTCACCTTCGTAGTTAAATTGCAGCTCCGGGTCAGCACCGCTAAACGCGTGTTTTACCCCTAAACGCATAGCATAGCTGCCGCGCCCCAAATAACGCTTCAGCTCTACGCCCATCCCCAGAGCAAAGTACGTATTGTTTTGCGCGGAAAACTGCTGATTGTAAAGACCCGCGCCCTGTTCCTGGCAGCCATTCTGATGCATATACGAAAGCTGCATATTGGCATAGGGGCTGACGTGCCATACTTTGCCGTCTTCGGCATGCAGGTCGTATTTGTATTCCCCGCCGATTTCCACCAGATAGCTGCGGTAATCAGCCGTCGGCGAAAGCCCCAAAGCCGCTATGCCGCGCCGCATTTTGTTCCGCTGCCAGCCGTAATCCGCATACCAATAAGCATCCCTTGCCCCTTTGCGATAGCCGCCGTAGATGCCCACACGCGTGTCGTAGATATTGGCAGACGAATTGTCCGCGCCCAAGCTCATCGCATTGTAGGCCACGAACAGCCCGCCGCGCGTATGTTTGCCAAAGGACTTATCGTAGCCGCCGGAAATCGCACTGCCGTGGTAATTGGCACCGCCCCGGAGGTCGCCCCAGTTTTTGGTGAATTTTACCCAGGCCCCGTTCTCTTCCTCCACAGGCAGATTTACCGGCACCTCTACGCCATAGTCCTGGCCATCATCAGCAAGATTATTGCCGCCGATATGCACATTGACCGGCTGCAGGGAAAAGGCTGTATTCAGACGGTCAGAAATGACATGTGCAGCCAATGTATTCGTCTGCACGAGATTCATCGCTTCGCCTGCCCTTGACGCACCGATATCCGTCAGGGCAGATTTTGCGCTGTCCGGTTCTAATTGATAGAGCGTGCGCATTTCCTCGCGCCGGGCATCAGGTAAATTTTGATACATGCTGTTCATCGCCGCCATGGTTTCCCGCTGTGCAGAGGTAGACTCACCTAAATTATCCGCCGTCACGGTGCTGACACGAAGCACACCGCCTGCTGTTTCAGTATACTGGCTGCTCATGCCGGAAACAATCGCAGGATTATCCTTGTTGTTCGCTATTACACCGATTATGGTTCCGGCCTTGACCACTTCGTAGTCCTTGTCCGGCATGGTGTCATTGACCAATACCATGGCATTGTCAAGATTGGCTGTATGGTTGACAATAAACTGGGTATTGCCACTATCATTGACATTGGAAACCAATGTTCCACCCTGACTGTCCAGATTATTGACGGTCAAATTGCCCTCACCCAAAAATCCTGCCACAGCCACAGACCGGTTGTTAAGCGTACCGCCTATCTCACCACTGCCCATAAGCGTTCCCGTATTCGTAACCGTGGCATCGCCGGCTATTTTCCCGTTTATGGCCAAAATGCCCTCATTAACCGTAGTCATGCCCGTATGGGTATTATTACCGGTGAGCAGTAATGAGCCCGCGCCGGTTTTTATAACCTGCCCTTCACCGGTAATCGTACCGCCGTAGATATTTACTACGTCTTCGTCCAAATCCACCGTCATATTGGCAAGGGTTTTACGGCTGGGATGGGCGGCATCCGTGCCGTAGGCTTCACTGGCACTGCCCAGGTTGATCACCGAGGAATGGTCACTGTCCGTGTCGTCCAGATCAGCCACGGTAAAATTCTCACCGTGGGCTTCGTCTGTCTTCTTGCCGCGGGCCACCAAAAATACATCTATATTTTCCAAATCGGCATACGCATCGTCAGTTACGTCTAAGCCTCTGCCATGCTCTTCGGAACTTTCCGTCAGCAAAGATGCAGCTGCACTTCTTTTGCCTTCCCAATCAATCTTTGCCTTACTCATCCATGCTTTTTCATCATAATCGTAGACATAACTTACGCCACGGCCTTCATAGCCGGTATAGTCAGCAAAAAATTCTCCGGCCTGCAGAGCAACCGACGCGGCCGTGCCATCCGTGCTGGTAGTCGTCACTTCCACCACGTAATTCTTGCCCTTGGGCAGCAGGACATATTTCTGCAAGTCCACGGTGCGGTAACCGGCATAAGCAGGCGTACCGTCAACGCCAAAGGTTCCTGACTGGGTGTAGAGAACACTGCCCTCCCCCGGCGTGCTGCCCTCTCTTACGGTGATGTCATACTTCATATTGCTGGTGGAGGCGTAAAACATCACGCCTTTGAGAAAGTGATTCTGACTGGCTTGAAAGGATGATGCTATGGGCTGGGAAGTAAACGTCTTTCCTGTATCGGTGATTTGACCCAAAGTAAAAGAAGGCGCGGGCGCATTGTTGGCATTTATGGTATAACGGGCAGAATCAAGTTCAGCCTCATGAAAATAGAACCACCCCATCGAGGAATCCCGATAGGAAATATAGCCGTACCCTTCATTGCCAAGATTTGTCCCCCAACTGTTGCGGATGATAAAACCACCCTGCAAAGCGTTGCCATTCTCATCCTTGCTCTGAAATTGGTAATCATCATCCCAGCCCACCAGTGTCTGGGCATGATTGAACTGGCCAGAGCCATACCACTCTCCATGATCAATGAATCTCTTTGCCCCACTGGCATTATTCGCCATCATGATAACACCCTTGTCCTGAATGAAGTTCTTTACCTGCCGCAAGGCATCTGCCGATAATCTCCCCTCATAGGTGGGGAGGATGGTGTAACTGTCATGGATGGAACCAACCGCAGGGATGGTAGCGGCAATGGCACCTTTCTGATTTCCATAACTACTCCACAGTTCGGCTTTACGAGTTTGCGTATAGTTTGCTATTGCCTCCTTATATTTTTCTCTATCCGTCCACCCCTGCCTCACTATTTCCGCCTCTGTATCCGCATTAGCTATGCGGTTTATATATCTCCCAGCCTCATCAACGGGGCCATAAGGCGAGGAATCTTCGCTGACAACACCTTTGTTTAGTATAGTCGCCGTTGCAAACCACGGTTTCCCCCCGTTATCTAAGCCAGAACCACTTCCAGGCAGCACCACAAAGCGCGGCACCGTATCCGTGTCCTTTTCACTGGTCGCAGGATAAAAAGTCATCCAAGCAAGATACCGCTCGGAAAAATCAGGCATAGCCACGGTCACATTTTCCCCAGCGACCTTGGCAGCTTTCAGCTGAGTCATCCAGCTTGATTCATAAGAGCCCAAGGAAGCAAATGCCCAGCAGGTGCCAACAACGCCTTGGTTTTTCACCGATGGCACAATGCTGAGGCTGTCCTTTTCCGAATTTCTGTCCGTGGGATTCGTCAGCCGCCAGTCAAAGAAGCTGGGCAAATCTGCCGCATAAGCAGGTGCATTTATCCCAAAACATACCGATGTAAGCAGCGCAGCGGCAATATAATGTGCCAGTTTCCCCTCTGGCTTAAAATTTTTCCTTTTCATCTTCCTTACTCCCTTAAATAAAAACCAATCCATAGTTGTCATTACGATGATTCAGTCACTTAGCAAACAGCACATCACATTCGAACATCCTGAGCCAGGGGTTCTTAATCGTAAAATCTACAGAAATCTGCGGCATATGGTTCCGGGCAAAATCCCGCATAAGCTCCGTATTGCACTTTTCCGCAAAAGCAAGCTTGTCCTCCAGATTGTAGTAATACTTGTAACTGCCGAAATTTCTCACCAGTTCCGTACCTGTCTGTGCGCGCACATTGGCCTGATACGCCCAGTCGTCCAGATAGCGCACCGCCAGCAGGTAATCCTTGGCAGCACTACTCATTTTCCCCGTCAGCATCCCCGTTCCCAGAGCAAAGCCCGTGGAATTGGTGGCGGTGTTCCAGCCGGCATAAGCCTTGAGCTTAAACAGCAGGTTCTTTTGTTCCAAAAGATTCAGCAAAGCATTGTCTGCACCGTTGGCATACTTTATGTCCGCCACCCCTACGGGATAGCCGGCCTTTACTGCATCTTCCACCATTTTGGCGAAAGTTTTCGTTCCTTTATCCGCCTGCAAATCCGGCACAAAATCCGCCTCCGTAGGCAAGCCGTTATGGGTTTCAATGGTTATGCCCTTTGACTCCGTATTGACCAGCAGCAGCAGGTCTGCCCGTTTGGGTGTTCTCACCTGCAGCCCTCCGGCAATCTTCAGCGCTGCTTCTACCGATTCGGAAATCTTCTCATCGGAAAAATCCGGAACGGTGTC
>DJYL01000087.1 GCA_002448495.1 Pseudoselenomonas ruminantium
AATGCCGAGCACCGCATACTCAGCATCCGCGTGGGTACAGTCGGCGCCGCAAAGGCCGTTATCGACAACGGCGCTGATATCGTCTATGTAGGCGGTGAGGCTTTCCGCCCCAACAAGCCCTGGAGCCTCAAGGACTTTGCCGAAGTTATCGCCTACAACAAAGGACGCGCCAAAATCATCATCAACACGCCACGCACGACCATGCGCCGCGAATGCGGGGAACTGGAGCAGTTCTTCACCGCTCTTAAACAGCCGGAACTCAAAGCCGACGGCATTATGGTCAGCAACTTAGGCTCCCTGAAGCTGGCTAAGCGCCTGACAAACCTGCCCGTTCAGGCGGATGTATCCTTTAACCTCTTTAACCATCTGGCAGCCAAGTTCCTCAAAGAAAACGGCCTGACCATGGGCACAGCCTCCTACGAACTGTCCTTCGAACAGCTGCGCGAAATTGTGGAAAACTCGGAACTGCCCATCGAGGTTGTCGTACATGGCTCCTATGAATCCATGATTTGCGACCACAACCTGCCCGGCATGAGCCTGCCCTTCTTCAACGAACTCAACAATCCCGAAGTGCTTGACCGCCATTATGCCCTGCTGGACAACGCAGGCGAAAAACATTCCCTGCGCATTGACCAGTTTGGCCGCAATCATATCTATTTTGCCAAGGACCTCTGCCTCTATCCGTATCTTGCCATGTTTAACGGCTTAGGCGCTTACCGCATTGAAGCACAGGACTACACACCGGAATTTGCCGGCATGGTCACCCGCATTTACCGCACGGCTCTGGACAACCTCACGGCAGGCCAAGAAGCCTTCCACGCCGACGACCTCGAAACGCTCAAAAAAGGCCCGCGTGAACTGGGTCTTGGCACCTACCGTTTCCGCCGGAGCCGCAATTCCATCTGACATATTCATATTTTAAGGGGAAGTTATGGAAAGCAAAAAATTTATCGGCCCTGAGGCCATTATCGAAAAAAAGAAAAAATACATCATGCCCTGCTTAGGTCACTTCTATAAGCAGCCTGCCCAGATGGTCAAAGGTTCCATGCAGTACCTCTGGGACAGCACGGGCAAGAAATATCTGGATATGTACGCAGGCGTGTCCGTTATGAACTGCGGCCACTGCAATCCGGAAATCCTCACGAAGATGAAAGCCCAGATTGATGAGCTGCAGCATGTCTGCAACATCTACCTCACGGAAAACTTTGTAAACCTTGCCGAAAAGCTGGCCGAGGTTACGCCTGGTGATTTGCAGAAGTCCTTCTTCTGCTCCACGGGCTCCGAAGCCACGGAAGGGGCCTTCCTGTTGGCTTCCGTCTACACGGGTAACAGCGAAATCATCGCCCTGCGCCACGGCCTGCATGGCCGCACAAAGCTCGGCATGAGCGTAACGGGCCTTACCATGTGGCGCACCGACCCCAATCCCGTTGGCGGCATTCACTTTGCCCCCAACCCGAACTGCTATCGCTGTCCCATGAACAAGAAGTTCCCGGAATGCGATTACGCCTGCGCCAATGCCATCGAGGATTTGATCAAATCCTCCACCTCCGGTCATCCCGGTTCCTTTATCGCCGAAACCATTCAGGGCAATGCCGGCTGCGTAGTGCCGCCCAAAGGCTACTTCAAACGCGTCAAGGAAATCCTTAACCAGTACAACACCCTGCTGATTATCGATGAAGTGCAGACAGGCTTTGCCCGCAGTGGCAAGATGTTTGCCATCGAAAATTACGATGTTGTTCCCGATATCATGTGCATGGCGAAAGCCTTGGGCAACGGCGCCCCGATTTCTGCCTTTATCTCCACGGCTAAGATTGCCGATACCTACACCCGCCCCGGTGCTTCGACACTCGGTGGCAACCCGGTATCCTCCACCACGGCTATGGCGGTTCTCGACTATATCGAAGAACACAAGCTTATGGAAAATGCACAGGCCCGTGGTGAACAGCTTAGAAGCGGCCTGCGGCAGCTTCAGCAAAAACACCCCGTCATCGGTGATGTACGCGGCCTTGGCCTTATGGACGGCGCAGAATTCATCCACGCCGATGGCAGTCCCGCTCCGGAAATCCTTGACGATGTACTCGAAACCCTAAAGGACAGAGGCTTTATTATCGGCAAAAATGGCGTAGACCGCAACGTCATGGCCTTCCAGCCGCCCTTGGTGATTACGGAAGAAAACGTCAACGACGTATTGAATGCATTGGATATGGTCTTAACGGAAAAAAATCTCTAACAAAAACATAAAAATTAAGCCCGCCCCGCCGGGAATATCTTTCTGGAGCGTTTGACAAGCCTGTCTAAGCGCAAGAAAGATATTCCCGGCGGGGCGGGTGCCTTTTTAAATATTATTTAACTGGTTTATTGATTTCTTTGACGATTTTCGCCTCTTCCCGGCCCATACACCAGCCTAAGGTCTTAATCTCCGAATAGAGCATGACCCGCTGTTCCCGGTTATCCACATCAGCCCGCATGAGTTCCTGATACTGGCCGATTGCCTGATAATAACGCGCCGAGATAGCCTGTATGGAACGGGGCTTTTCCGGACGCTGTTCTTTATGACGGCGAATCAAATCTTCGGCGGCATTTACTGTTTCGTTATCGGTAATAATCATAATGGTCTCCCCTTCTGCCAATTGCTTATAGGGAAGTATTCGCCTTGCAGGTAAAAAAATCCTTTATTAATTTTCCTCCGGCATTTCACCATCCGGTGGGCCACCCTGAGGACCATGCCCATGGAAGCCGCCCTTCTCCATATTTGGGCGCAGAGCCGACCGGTCTACACCTAATTGCTGGGCTACATCCCCCCAACGATTATTGATTTTCTTCATATCCAAGATTGTCTGTATATCCTTACCGCTTAATTGGGCAAGTCTGGCAGCCATTTCAATGTCCCTGTGCTGATAACCGCTGTTTAGCAGGGACAGAGCCTCAGCCTTATCCACATTGCCCCGTTCAGCGATGCGTTCAGCGCTCATTTCGTTCATCTGTGCTCTAACCTGTTCCGGCTTAATTCCCAGCTCCTTGCTGATCTCCGGCCAATGCTTGTCCTGTGTCTTCAAGGCTAATATATCACTAAGAGACTTACCGCTGATTTTAGACAGCATTGCAGCCTGCCCTATATCGTGAAAACCCTTTTTTTCCTTTAATGCGGCTTTTACTTCATCCTCGCTGACGCCAAAAGTCTTGTGCAAGTGCTTGGCCACATCATCAGCGTTCATATTCTTCATGGGACGTTCCCCGCCACGCTGGTTCCGCGACATCTGCGGCTGTCCCTGACGATTATTCTGTACCTCCTGATTCGCAGCCTGTGCCTGGCCGCCCAGTGCCACAAAACCAGCACCAGCCATCATTGCCCCTGCCACAATACCGGCTAACATTTTCTTACGCATAATATTCATCCTCCAATCAAATGATCCAATATCATTACCATGCTTATAATATACGTCACGTTTCTTATAGTTGCTTTAGATTGTCATTAATTTTCCCTAAAAATTCACTGAAAATAGACTGAAACTAGCACTACAATAAATATTTTTTATTTTCTTCCGCAAAAAAGAGGAAAAAAAGCTCCACATGTAGTATTATATGATATGTGATAAATTTGAAAAGAGGTGTATTCGATGACAGATCAGGAAATCGAGAAACTTGTCCAGGATAAACTCAACGAAGCTTATCAGGCAGAAGAACATCCCAAGAAGTTCTTCATCACGGAAAACGGACGCGGTGTTTGCGATGGCGGCGACCTTTACAACGCCCTCCTCGGCGACATGATGCGCATTTCCCAGAAAGCTTTGACGGAAATCCTCAAAGAGGCGCTAAAGAAATAAGTAAAACGAAAAATCCCCGGCAGGGTAATCAATCACTGCCGGGGATTTTTTTCATCAAATCATGTTTTTAACGTAGCTGTCGTAGAGTGCTTTCAGT
>DJYL01000203.1 GCA_002448495.1 Pseudoselenomonas ruminantium
CTGCGGCAGCGCTATGGAGAAGATTATGAACAGCCCACCGCAGTGCCTATGCTGACCGATGGCTATAATCTGCCGGCCAAGAAGGTTATTCATATCGTGGGGCCGATTGTTTCCGGCAAGCTGACACCTGAACTGGAGAAAGCTCTGGCAGATTGCTATACCAATTCACTAACTATGTGCATGGAAAATGGTCTGCGCTCCGTAGCGTTTTGCTGTATTTCCACAGGTGTATTTCATTTTCCGCAGGAGCGGGCGGCGCAAATTGCTTTTTCCAGTGTAAAGCAGTGGCTGGCTGCGCATGGCGGCGTGATAGACCGAGTGATTTTTAATGTATTTACCGATGAGGATAGGGATATCTATGAAAAGATTTTTCAGCAGCAGGGAAGAAAACATCAGCAGACTTAGAAGTGCGCTTAAAGCTACCGATGCAATAGTCATTGGTGCCGGGGCAGGGCTTTCGACTGCTGCCGGTTTTACCTATAGCGGTGAGCGTTTCCAAAAGTATTTCTTTGATTTTCAAGAGCGTTTTGGCATCAGGGATATGTATTCTGGCGGTTTCTATCCTTTCCCTGATGCGGAGACACGCTGGGCATGGTGGGCAAGGCATATTTATTTCAACCGTTATGTTGATGCGCCCAAGCCTGTGTATCAGGATTTGCTGGCATTGGTAAAAGATAAGGATTATTTTGTCCTGACGACAAATGTAGACCATCAGTTCCAGCGCGCAGGCTTTGCTAAGGAGCGGCTTTTTTATACGCAGGGAGATTACGGCCTTTTTCAGAGTGCCAAGGGCGTAATCAAAAAGACTTATGATAATGAAAAGTGGGTCATGCAGGCTATGGCTGCGCAGGGCTTTATTAAAGATGGGCAGGGCAGGTTTCAAGTGCCGCAGGATGGACGGCTTTCCTTGCGTATTCCGCAGGAACTTATACCGGTTTGCCCGGATGATGGCGGCCCTGTTGCCATGAATCTGCGGGCAGATGATACTTTTGTAGAGGATGCTGGCTGGCAGGCGGCGGCAGACCGCTATGCGGCTTATCTCAGCGCCCATGAAGGCCGGAAAATTCTCTTTTGGGAAATTGGTGTAGGTGCCAATACGCCCATGATTATCAAGTATCCTTTCTGGGCAATGACTGCGGAAAATCCTCAGGCTGTTTATGCCTGTTTGAACTTTGAAGAAGCTGTCTGCCCGGCAGAGATTCAGGCAAGGTCAATCTGCATTGATGGTGACAGCGGTTTAGTTTTGCAGGAATTAATCAACACCCCCTGACAAAAAATTATCATCTATGACGGGCGAGAAAAATGATGAAAAGGATATACTAAAGCTATGCATGATATATGGAATCCCTGGCATGGTTGTGTAAAAGCAAGTCCGGGCTGCGCCAACTGCTATATGTATTTTTTGGATAAACAAAGAGACCGAAACGGCGCGGAGATTTATCGGACGGACAATTTTTACTATCCCTTGCAAAAAGACCGCCGGGGCAGCTATAAAATCAGAAGCGGTGAATTGATACGCGTCTGTATGACCTCGGATTTCTTTTTGGCCGAGGCGGATAAGTGGCGCGATGCTGCTTGGGAAATTATTCGTCAAAGGCCGGATGTGGTGTTTTATCTCCTGACCAAACGTCCTGAACGGGTGGCAGACTGTCTGCCTGATGGCTGGGGACAGGGATGGGACAACGTATGGTTCAATGTGACCTGCGAGAATCAGCAAATGGCGGATAAACGGCTGCCATTTTTGCAGAAGCTGCCGTTTAAGCACAAGGGCGTTATGTGTGCGCCGCTTATTGGCCCCGTTTCTTTGCAGCCGTATTTGCGCGAAGGTTTTATCGAGCAGGTGATTTGTGGCGGCGAAAACTATGGCGGTGCCCGTCCCTGTCATTATGATTGGGTACTGGCCTTGCATGGGGAATGTCAGGAAGCGAATGTGTCCTTTTCCTTTATTGAAACCGGCTCGAATTTTGTCAAGGATGGAAAACATTATCATCTAAAAAGCAAGCAGAAACAGGCAGAGCAGGCTTTTCGGGCGGGGCTGAATTTTCGCGGGAAACAGCATCCGTTTATGCTGCGTTATGCTATTGGTCTGCCCGTGCCGGAGGAGGAACGCTTTCACCCCCAATATGACGGCCCCCATTGTCATGCCTGTGGCAGCCGCTTGATTTGTAATGGCTGCAGTCATTGCGGGAAATGCTGACACAATGCCGGCGCGCAAAGGATGGGGGATGGTTTTTGAAAGCGTGCATATATATTTTTTTATAATTGACAAATATTGTTGAAAAGATATAATTGACGTATATCCATGTAAACATATTTAATTGATAGGTAAATGAAGGGGGATATATGTCTTATTTATCATTATCGCATAGGCGTTGGACGACGCGTGAGCTTTGCCTGACCGCCTTGATGAGCGCCGTGGTGTTTTTTATGACCTTTGTGCCCAAGATTCCTATTCCCTTAGGTTATGCGCATTTAGGGGATGCGGCCATTTTTTTGTTGCTGGTGCTGTCTAGCAGACGCGAAGCAATATGGGCAGGCTGTCTGGGTTCGGCTTTGGCGGATTTTTTGGGCGGGTTTGCGCTGTGGATAGGGCCGACCTTGCTGATAAAGTATCTGATGTCCATAACCTTTATCTTGTTTATGGACAAAGGAAATGACGGAATAAAATCCCTCCGTACCTTTGTGGCGTTGCTGGCCGCATGCTTGGTGATGACGGCAGGCTACACCTTGTTTGGCGCACTTATCTACGACAGTTTTGCCGCAGGGCTGTCATCAGCACCGGGGCTTTTGATGGAGAGCGTATTAAATATTGCCGTTTTTTATCTGTTGGCAGCTGTATTGAAAAACAGGATTTGAGCACGAGCTGTTTTATATGGTGGAGAGGAGAAAGGAAAAATGCACATGAAACTGGCGATTTTAGGAACCGGCTTTATCGTGAAGGAGGGCGCGCTCCCGGCACTCAAAGACGTGCCGGAAATCGAAACCGTGGCAATTTTTGCCCGTTCCAAAAGCAAAGAACAGGCAGAAGCCTTGGCTGCGGCTTACTCCATTCCAACGATTTATACCGATTATGATGAACTCTTGGCCAATCCCAAAATCGATTTTGTTTATATCGGCCTTATCAACAGCGTTCACTACGAATACACAAAGAAGGCTCTTTTGGCAGGGAAAAATGTCATTGTTGAAAAGCCTTTTGCTTCGTCAGCTGCCGAAGTGCGTGAGCTTAGGGATTTGGCTTTGGCTAAGCATCTGTATGTTTTTGAGGCGGTGACCATTCATTATTTGCCCAATTTCAAGGCAATCCGTGAATTCTTGCCTCAGCTGGGCAATATCCGGGCTGTGGTGGCAAATTACTCGCAGTATTCCAGCCGCTATGACAAATACTTGCAGGGTGAAGTGCTCCCTGCCTTTGACCCGCAGCGTTCCGGTGGTGCGCTTTATGACATCAATATCTACAATCTAAATTTCATCATCGGATTGTTCGGTGTGCCGGAATCCGTGAGCTATACGGCAAATCTTGGCTTTAACGGGATTGACACATCGGGCGTGGCTACGCTGAACTATCCCGGTTTCTTTGCTCTGGCCATCGGCGCCAAGGATACCGAAAGCCCGAGCTTTGTCACCATTCAGGGCGAAAAGGGCTGGATTCGCGTAACGGATAAACCCAATGAACTGCGCTCCTTTGAAACGCATCTGCTGGGCTCTGGCGTTACGACTCATAATGAATTGAACCGCTATGCGCATCGCATGGTGCATGAATTTCAGGAATTTGCCAAAATGTTCCACGAAAAGGACTATGACCGCATGGCAAAAGGTCTGGCTGTTTCCGTGGCGGTATTGGAAACGGCAGAAACGGCACGGAAACAGGTCGGCCTTGTGTTTCCTTGCGATGGGGAGAAAAAGTAAATCCTAAATGAATTTCTGTATTGACCGGTCACTTGACCGGTCATTTTGCCGAAGGA
>DJYL01000002.1 GCA_002448495.1 Pseudoselenomonas ruminantium
CTTACGGACAACCACCGTAATTTCAGCATCTATCTCATAGCGGCTTTCTAAGCATTTGCCTTGACACTGGCCTGCTAATGCACAACCTGCACATTCTTTTGGATTGCAAGAAATAATTTTGGATGGTGCACAGGGCAATTTCAAGGTAGTTTCCTTATGTCCGCTTTGACCGCCGGGCTTTTTTCCTGACGGTTTACGGAGACTGCGCTTTTTCTGGTTTGGCTTATCCGTGGAAGGCGGTTTGGAACTATTAGAGCTGTTCATGTTGAGACGGCGTTCTAGTTCTGCTATGCGAGCTTCTAATTTAACAATTGTTTCTTCTAGCTTGCGAACATACGCCTGTTCCTCAGGTGTCATCATGATTGCCGCCTCCTTTCCATTTTATTTAGTTTATCGTACATTTGTAAGAGATTCTTAAACTACTGGTGAATAGTTACTTTTTTCTTAGCGTAGATTTTCTGAAAAATATATGATAATATAATCAGTATGTGTAAATAAAGGCGGCAAACGCCGCTGTTATAGGGGGATTTTTTCATTATGGCAAGATTATTTGGTACAGATGGTGTACGTGGCGAGGCTAATGTGAACCTGACGCCGGAGCTGGCTTATCGTTTGGGTCGTGCGGCTACGATTTACTTTGGGCGTGACAGCGAGGAACAGCCGCTGCTTCTCATTGGCCGTGACACGCGTCTGTCCGGTGAAATGTTTGAGGCAGCGCTCACGGCTGGTATTTGCTCTGCCGGTGGCCGTGCTATGCTGGCTGGTGTCATTCCGACGCCGGCTATCGCTTATCTGGCCCGCCGTCATAAGGCCAAGGCCGGTATCGTGATTTCCGCATCCCACAATCCGTTCCATGACAACGGGATTAAGTTCTTCGGCGGTGACGGCTACAAACTGCCGGATGCGGTGGAAGATGAACTCGAAGAAATCGTGCATCAGCTCGAAAATGACGACAATCTGGCTCGTCCGACGGGTGAAAAAATCGGTCATATCGAATACCGCACGGATTTGCTCAATCAGTACATCGAATTCGTCATCAGCACCTGCTCGGAACGTTTTGACGGCATGAAGATTGTGCTGGACTGCTCCAATGGTGCCGCTTATGAGGTTATGCCTAAGGTTCTGCGTGAACTGGGTGCCAAGGTCAAGGTTATCCATGCGCTGCCCAATGGCGTGAACATCAACGACAACTGCGGCTCCACGCATATGGAATCCCTGCAGAAAGCCGTGGTGGAGAACAATGCCGATTTCGGTATTGCCCATGATGGTGATGCTGACCGCTGTCTCTGCGTAGATGAAAAGGGGCAGATTATCGATGGCGACCACATTCTTGTGATGTGTGCGCAGGATATGATTAAGAAGGGCACCCTGCCGCATAAGACGGTTGTTTCTACGGTTATGGCCAACATCGGTTTCCATAAGGCCATTAAGGAAGCCGGCGGCCGCGTGGAGGTTACGCAGGTCGGTGACCGCTATGTGCTCGAAAATATGCTCAAGAGCGGTTATAAAATCGGCGGTGAGCAGTCCGGCCATATCATCTTCACGGATTACAGCACCACGGGTGACGGCCCCATCACGGCTTTGCAGGTTCTGTCTTCTCTGAAACGCAGCGGCCGCAAGGCTTCGGAGTTGACGGCTCTTATGACGACTTATCCGCAGCTCCTGGTTAACGTGCGTGTAGCTACGAAGGAAGGCTGGGAGAAGAACGAAGCCATCTCCGCGGCAATTGCCAAAGGCGAAGCCGAGCTGGGCAATGATGGCCGCATTCTCGTGCGTCCGTCCGGTACGGAACCGCTTATCCGTGTAATGGCAGAAGGCCCGGACCAGGCACAGCTCGACCGGATCTGCAACGAGATTGCCGATGTGGTCAAAAAAGAGCAGGGCTGATATGAAAAAAGCCATTTTATTTGCCAGCTTTGGTGTGATTAATGAGCAGGCGCGCAAAAATTGCATTGATGCTGCTGCAAGGCAGATAGAGGAGGCCTTTCCGGAGTTTACGCTCCGGCAGGCCTATACCTCGGTGTTTATTCGCAAAAAACTCACGGAGCAGGGCGTCCATATGGATTCCCTGTCGGAAGCCTTGGATGGCTTGGTGGCTGATGGCTTTACCGAAGTCATCATTCAGCCGGGATATCTTACTGCAGGTGAGGAATACGAGAAGAAAGTTCTGCAGGTTATAGAACCTTATCGGCAGAAGTTTGACCGTCTGCTAATTTCTCGTCCCTTGATGGAGTGTCCTGCTGATGGAGCCGATATGCTGGCTGTTCTGCAGGAAATTTTTCCGCTGGAAGCTGGCGAGGATTTGGTGCTTGTGGGCCATGGTTCTCCGCATCAGCATAATCCGGCTTATGAAAATCTGCAGGCAGATGCCGATAAGGCCGGGTTCCCGGTTCATATCGGTGTAATTGAGCCGACGGATACGCCGGATTTTTCGGCAGTTCTGGCAAGGCTGCAGGCAAAGGGCGCGAAAGATATTCTGCTGGCGCCTTTGCTTCTATCTGGCGGGGCTCATGTCAATGAAGATATTGCAGGCACAGAAGCGGAATCCTGGTTAAGTCGTTTGCAGGCGGCAGGTTTTTCGGTTAAGGTCAGCCTGAAAGGTTTGGGCGAATATCCGGCATTTCAGAAGTTATACGTCAAGCGTTTGCGGGAATGGGATTTTTAAGGCGGCGTTTGTATAACTTTCAGCTATAAGCAGTATTCATATAAAGGGTATTTCTATTTTTATAAATCTGAGTTATAATAACTTAGTGTACTACTTTGTTCATAATATGGCGTAAGTAATCGTTAAATGTGGACGAGACAGTACACTGGTATAATTGAATTTAGGCAGGATTAGGTAAGGGATGCCTAAAAAATGAATGAGGTGAGTATATGTCACATCCAGTAACAACCAATCCGTTGATTATTATGTTAATCAACATGACCGTTGTGTTCTTGGTGCTAATCGCCTTAGGTGTGGTCATTAATTTGATTCATTATATTGACCCCACGAAGCCGAAAGCTGCGCCCGAAGAAGCGGCACCGGTTAAGCCGGAACCCGTGTCAGAGCCAGAGCCTGCAGCAGCTGCACCTGTGGAAGAGGGGATTTCTCCTGAGGTGGTGGCCGTTATTGCTGCTGCTGTAGCCAGTATGGGCTGTGCAGGTGAGGTAAAAGCAATTCGTCCCTTGGAACGCAATAACTGGAAAAATTCCGGCCGCAGCGCAATTCAGAGCCGTGGTTAAGGCAGGGAAGGAGGACTTATTATGGAATTATTACAGGCATTTGTCGTTTCCCTGCA
>DJYL01000003.1 GCA_002448495.1 Pseudoselenomonas ruminantium
AATCCCCTATACCTTCATCGGCAAAACCGCACAGACACCATCTGCTTCAGAACCCGTTACCTTGGCCGTTCCTTGGCCGGAACCGTCCCTTATGACTTTTCTCAAGCAAAAATTCCCCCAGTGGAATTTTGTGGAAACAAAAATCTCTTATAGTGATGCACTCGACCGTGTCCAGCGCAAAGAGTGCAACCTTGCGCTCCTCCGCGATTCCACGCTGGAAATTGACCGTCCCCTGAGTCCCTATCCAGACCTCAATATCATCCCCGATGCTTCGATAAACGTCCCCACCAGCCTGGTTATCTCCCCCACACAGCCACGAATACTGCAAAGCATTCTGAACAAGGCCATTACACAGATAAATCCCGAAAAACGCCTGCATATCACCCAAAAACACATCATCGACAGCAAACCGGAATTTTCCCTGCAGCATATCATCACGTTCTACCCCCTGCAGTCAGGGCTTACGGCTGGCATTATCCTGTTCCTGATTGCAGGAATGTTCTTCCTCAGCCATCATCAGCAGAGCATGAACAAGGCCCAAAAACTCTTACAGGAAAAAAATCTCAAACTCCAGTCCATGATTGAAAAGCTGAATACCGCCAAGCAAAAGCAGCGTCATTATCAGGAACTGGCGGAAACCGATGCTTTGACCGGACTATTGAACAAGGCCGCCATTGAGCGTGCCGGCAGTGAAATTCTATGCACCCCTGCCGCACCTGACCGCTGTCATGCCCTCTTTATCATTGACCTTGACCATTTCAAAGAAGCTAATGATACGTTAGGACACCAGCGCGGTGATGATATTTTGCGCCGCTTCGGAGTATGTCTCAGCCACATCGTCCGTGCCGATGATGCCGTTGGCCGTTTTGGCGGCGATGAATTTATCTTGATACTCGACAACATTCCCCGGCACAATATTGAACGCATCGCCACGCGCATCCGCGAAGCCGCCCACAATTTAGAACCGGCAACCGACGAGCATCCGCGCCTGTCGGCCAGCATCGGCATCGCCCTGTATCCTGCCCATGGCCGGGACTATCAGGAACTATTGCACAACGCCGACCAGGCACTTTACCATGTAAAAGAAAAAGGCCGCGACGGCTGGTCGCTGGCCTTTTATGAACAAAAGCCCATTTGACAACTGCCTTTGCTCACCATATACTAATAAAAGTTACAACTTTACACTTTAGGAGGCGCATTTATGAGCAAATTAACGTTGGAAATGGCCCAAAAAATTCTTGCCCAACATACCACAGAAGAACACCTGTTCCACCATGCGGCCGCAGTCAGCGCTGCCATGGGTGCTATGGCCGAAGCCTACGGCGAAGATAAAGAGCATTGGGCCGCCATCGGCTGGCTTCACGATGTGGACTACGAAAAATATCCGAATGAGCACTGCCATCATGTGCGGGAAATCTTAACGCCCGCAGGTGTAGAGGAAGATGATATCAAAGCCATTATCTCCCACGGTTACGGCATCACCACCGACGAAGTTGAACCAGCCACAAATCTGGAAAAGAGCCTCTTTGCCGTGGACGAGCTCACCGGCATCATCCAGGCCTATGCCCTAATGCGTCCCGAACGCATGGACGGCATGGCGGTAAAATCCCTCAAGAAAAAATACAAGGACAAAAAATTCGCCGCAAAATGCAACAGAGAAATCATTAATCGCGGTATCGAAAATCTTGGCATGGATTTAGGCAAGGTCATGGAGTACTGCATCAAAGGCATGCAGGAACATCACGAGGAAATCGGCTTATAAGAAAAAGACGCATTCAAATTGCGAATGCGTCTTTTTCATTATGCGATATAATCTTACAGCACTTTGCTGAGGTAAGCCTTGATTTCGTCGCCGTCTTCCATCTTCATCACGTCAGCGAGGATTTCCTTAGCCTTCGTGGAGCTGATGTTGCGGATTTTTTCCTTAACGCGGGGAATGGACGGAGCGCTCATGGAAAGTTCGCTGATGCCCATAGCCATGAGGATTACCGCAGCGTTCGGGTCGCTGGCCATTTCACCGCACATGCCGGCCCAGATGCCGTTTTCACGGGCGCTGGTGATGGTGCGCTGAATGAGCTGCAATACAGCCGGGTTGAAGTGGTTGTAGAGTTCGGCGATATTGGCGTTGCCGCGGTCGCAAGCCAGCGTGTACTGCACGAGGTCGTTGGTGCCGATGGAGAAGAAGTCTACATACTTAGCGAGTACCGGCGTCATTACAGCAGCAGCCGGAGTTTCGACCATGATACCGACCTGTACATCTTCGGAATAAGCCTTGCCCTCATGCGCCAGTTCCAGCTTGGCTTCTTCGATGAATTCCTTAACCTTCTTGAATTCTGCCACGTTGATGATCATCGGCACCATGATGCCAACTTTGCCGTATACACCAGCGCGCAGGATAGCTTTCAGCTGCGGCAGGAACAAATCCTTGCGCTGCAGGCTGATGCGGACAGCACGATAGCCCAGGAACGGGTTTTCTTCTTCCGGAATGTTGAGGTACGGCAGGGGCTTATCGCCGCCGATATCCATGGTGCGGATAACGCAGAGGTTGCCCTGGCATTTTTCTACCGCTTCCTTGTAAGCCTTGAACTGGTCTTCTTCATTCGGGATGTCCTGACGGCCCATGAAGACGAATTCCGAGCGGAACAGGCCTACGCCCTTGGCACCATACTTGAGGGCGTTGTCTACGTCCATATGCGTGCCGATGTTGGCCATGAGGTCAACCTT
>DJYL01000201.1 GCA_002448495.1 Pseudoselenomonas ruminantium
AAAAAGCGTGCTCAGTCTTTCGGCGGTGTTTTTTCTGTCCAATCTGGTTTTGGGATTGTGGGGCTTGTATTTTGGCGGTACTTACAGTTATGGCTTCACCTTTTTTCTGGCAGCGGCTTTATCCTTTATCTGGGCATTTATCAAGCTGAATCACTTTGCCAAACGGATAAATTATCTGGTCTTTTGTTCTCAGCCGGTATTTTATTCGCCCACCTGCGGGATTTTGACGAAATTTACGCTTTGGCTTTACGGAGATAAATATGTGAATCTGGAAACAGAAGGAGGTGAGAAGAAATGAGAATGAGCCGCAAGGGACGGCATCGTCTGGAAGAAGCCGCGCGGTTGGAGGAAGAAGGGCGGAAACGTTGGGAACCCGTAGCCTTTCGCATGAGCCGCAAACGGCGCAAACGCTTAGCTATGGCACAGGACGGGGAAGAACCCCGCTTGAAACGCTTTGTCCTGCAGAACCTGCGCATGACCCGCAGCCGCAAGCGGAAAATGCGGGAGGATGCTGCCCTGCGGCAAACCGCTCAGGCGGCCTCCATCAGTGCGCTGGCTCTGCTGCCAGCGGCAGCAAGTGAAGCCGCTGGCATAAGCAATGTCCTGAATGATATACCGGCGGTGTTTGATTCTCTGCGCAATGACCGCAACCGTATCAGGGATTTTCATGCGGCAATCCGCAATGCCAAGGAAGCGGCGGCAGCACTCATTCAGGCAGAACAGGATTTGCAAATGGCCCGGCAGGATAAAGAGAGCGCGGAAAAGGGGCTGGCGGAAGCCCGGCAGAACTTGGAAATTGCCCGGTTGAATTTGCAGCGTATCGCGCAGGAACTGGCTAATGCGCAGTTGGAAAGTGCCCAGCGTACCAGAGAAGCTATTGCCGCCCAACAGGCAGTGGCAGATTTTGCCCCTAGGGTTTGGGCGCAGGAATCAGTGGTGCAGTCTGTCCGCGGACAGCAGCAAAGTGTACAGGCAACTTATGAACAGTTGGGCAGGGAACTAGGGTATCTGCGTGATGAGCGGGATGATTTAGAGGAACGCATCCGCAAGGCATGGGAAAGCGTGGACTATGCCCAGAACCGCCTGAATGATGTGATGGCGATGGTGAGCCGCGTACAGGCTGCTATCCCCGAACAATCCGCCAAGGAAGCGCAATGGCAGGAATATGACAGAGAGCTGGCGGCCTTGGACTCGGAGGCAGCCAGTGCAGAAGCCCTGCTGGATGATTTGAACAGCCAACTTGATGCCCTGCAGGATGCCCGTGAAGCTGCCGAAGATGCGGAACGGGATGCCCGTGAGCTGGTTAAGGACTTGCAGGAACAGCAGGCCGATGGCCAGCGTGATTTACAGGATAGCGAAAACTACGTTGCCGAATCGGAAAAATGGAATGAAGAAGCAGCCCGCGGCGTGGAAACGGCAGAAGCAAATCTTGCCGCTGCGCAGGATTGGAAAACAAAAGCCGATTACGAACTGGCTCATTTTGGTGAAGGCAAGGGGCTTAGTACCGGTTTTGAATACTATAGCTGGCAAGGGGGAGGACTCAAGGGTTATCAGGTCTATCAGCCCATAGAATTTTATGCGTCAGAGAAAAAATGGGATTTTTCGCTGGCAACGGGCTGGATTTCATCGAATACAGGTCTGCCTAAGGGACACATCAACGGCTGGACCGATACCACAGTGGGAATCACCTATAAAAACGACCACAAAGTAAATGATATGCACTATAAGTTGAGCATTAACGTGCCTACTGGTAAAGACAATGTGCATCAAAATGCTATGATGGCCGATAATCTGGCCAGATTTAATTCATTTAACGAGGGCTGGCAATTTACGCCGGAAATAGAAGCTGTGCACAGATTTACGGAGCGTGACAGCCTGTTCGGAAGAATCCGTTATTCTTTTTGCAGAAATTATGGCTATCGTATAGAATATTATGATACGGGGATTTATGATTCTGACACATGGCTGGAAGTGAACCCGCATGGCAAGTTCCAACAGGAAGCGGAATACCGGCATATTGGAGAAAAACAGCAATTTTCAGCCCAATTAACACACATAAATGCCAATGTGTCTTACTACAGTACAAGGTACGGCAATGGCCGTTATGAGGATGGCGAAGATTGGACATTGCAAATATATGGCAGTCAGGATATTGACGAAAAAAATTCCTGGCAGTATTATGCCAGAGGTAATTATCAGGCAGCTGATACTGGTGGGGTGCATCGCTACTATGGAGGTTTGGGCTGGACGCATCAGTTTGACAAAGTACAAAGAGGTTATATAATGTTTAACTATGGAGAAACGCACGGACAGAGTTATAACCTGCGTACGGGGAATCTTATTTCCGGACGTATATTAAAAGCCGTGGTCATAGGTTATGACTATCGCCTGAATGATACTTCGGAGCTGCGGGCAAAACTGGAGGGATATAATATTGCAGGCAGTGCTGAAGATTCCTACCACGGTTGGAAGATGAGTTTGATGTGGAATAAATCGTTTTAATTGCTAAAGGAGTGTTGGATTTTGTCGGAGCTTTTAGCGCAGCCAACGGTTCTTCTCGCGTTGGTGGGTGTGTTGGCCCTGCTGCTTGGGCTGATGCGCATTCGCCGTGAGAAAATGGATACGTCGGTGTTGATTAATACGGCCTTATTGCTGGCTTTAACCGTAGTGTTGGAGCAGGTG
>DJYL01000222.1 GCA_002448495.1 Pseudoselenomonas ruminantium
AGGAAAAGCCCTGCGAACAAACTTCGCAGGGCTTTTCGGGAATGAATATATAATGGAATGTGTATGTAGACTACTACTGGACTTATCTTAGGCGAAAAGACCAACAGCGTAGCCAGCAATGCCAAGGGCGAAGAGACCCAGAATGATAATCAGCGGGTTAACGCCTTTCTTCAGGAGGTACATGCAGGCAAAGGTCATGAGCATGGGCACAATGCCGGGCATCAGGCTGTCGAGCAGGCTCTGAACCGTGGTAACCACCTGCTCACCCTGACTGTTCGTATAAGAGGACAGTACCAAGGGCATATTGACCGTGGTCCATTTGGCAACGAGTGCACCCATAACCAAGAGACCGAGTACGGAAGAACCTTCCGTGAGGTAGCGCATGCGGTTGCCGCCAACTTCGTTCACGAGTTCCGTACCTTTATCGTAGCCGTACATTACGCCGTACCAGTTCGTGAGCAGGCGGATGACGTTGAAGGCGATGAAGAAAATCAGCGGGCCGACAATGCTGCCGGTGAGTGCCACACCGGCACCGAGAGCGGCCAGAACCGGACGCAGCGTGCCCCAGAAAATCGGGTCACCAACACCAGCCAGAGGACCAATCAGACCTACCTTAACGCCGGACAGGGTGTCCTCACCGATATCGGCACCATTGGCCTTCTTTTCTTCCATGGCGGCAATGATACCCATAATCGGGGTTGCCAGGAACGGCTGGGTGTTGAAGAATTCGAGGTGACGTTTCAGCGAACGCTTGTATTCTTCAGGGTCATCTTTATAGAGCTTCTTGAGTGCCGGGATAAGCGACACGCAGAAGCCGATAGCCTGCATACGCTCGAAGTTGAAGGAGCCGAGCAGGAAGTTGGAACGAATGAAAATCGATACGAGATCGCCTTTAGTAAGCTGTTTTTCCATGAGTCGAGCCTCCCCTTACATCAAATCAGAATCGTCAATGTCGTCGAGCGGGTCACCGCTGCCACCGGCAGCTGCACCGTTCAGTTCACGCTGCAGGCCACGGATATGGAAGTAAGCAGCGATAAGACCGATAGCACCGAAACCGATGAGGTTGACATCCGTGAATACGGCAATGAGGAAGCCCAGGAAGAAGTACGGCATGAGGGACTTGGCGTTCATCATGTTGATAACCATCGCATAACCGACAACGACGATGAAACCACCGGAAACCTGCAGACCGCGGGTGATCACTTCCGGAATGGAAGCCAGCATAGCGTTAACCGTGTCCGTACCGGCAACAGCCGCAACGATAGCTGCCGGAACAGCTACGCGGATACCCTGCAGCAGCAGACCGCCGATATGGCACATTTCAATACCGAAAGCATTGCCTTCCAGAGCAAATTTATCTGCCAAGTGCTGGAAGAATACGGTAATCGTACGCACGAAGATGGTGAGAACCTGACCGGCGGCAGCCAGAGGTACAGCCAGTGCGATACCGGCGCCGATGGACTGATGGCCGACGATAACGAGGATTGCGGAAACTACGGAAGCCAGAGCCGCATCCGGTGCCATGGCTGCACCGACGTTCATCCAGCCCAGAGCCAGCATTTCCAAAGTACCACCTAAGATAATACCCGTTGTCATATCACCGAGAACAAGACCTACAAGCGTGCAGGCAACCAGCGGACGATGGAACTGTGCTTCATCGAGCACACTTCCCATACCGGCGATGGCGGCCACCACGATGAGCAGAATAAATTGTACACTCGTCATAATGAATTAATCCCCCTTCGAGATTCCTAATGATAATTCCCTGAATGAATTTACACGATTAAGCTAAACCTTTAGCTTTCAGCGCCGACATCAAATCGCCTTTCGGTTCGCTGGCGAGCTTGCGGATTTCCACTTCGATGCCCATTTCCTGCAGTTCAAGCAGAGCCTTGACATCATCCGGATTTACCGCAACAGCGCTGGAAATCAGCGTATCGCCATCTTTGTACGTCATGCCGCCCAGGTTGACGGACTTGAAGGGAATGCCCCCCTTGACTGCACGAACCACATCAGCGGGCTTCGTGAACAGGAAAAGCGTCTTAAACGCATCATACTTCGGGTTCTTATACGCTTCGCAAGCCTTTTCCACCGGCACAACGTAAGCCTTGATTCCCGGAGGAGCAACCTGCAGCAGGAGCTTCTTTCTCATTTCATCCTTGGCCACTTCGTCACTGCAGCACATGATGCGGTTGCAGCCCGTTACCTTTGTCCAGACTGTTGCGACCTGACCATGAATCAGACGGTCATCAATACGGCAAAATGCGATTTCCATAATTCATTCCCCTTTCGGAATTTCTCCTGCACGACTTTCCCCAATCGATGCAAGATAGTTAAGCTTTGTTTTTTTCTGACAATAAGAATTATAATAGCAAATTCCATCAAAGTCAGCTGAACTATGTCACAACTTGCCAAAAATTTCCATGACATTTGTCATAGATAACGTTTACAATAAGAAATAATAAATAAAAATTTTGCTATCATCAGTTTTTCCTATATAATGAAAACAGAAAAAATACGAAGGAGTGTTTGCTGTGCGCCTGTTAAAAGCCATGCAGGAAGGAGAGCGTTTTTCCTCCACCGAGGAAACCATTGTGGAATATATCCTGTCACATCCCGCCCAGATTGCAGAAATGACCACCCGTGAACTGGCTGAGAAAACCTACACCAGTCCCGCCGCCATCTTCCGCCTGTGTCAAAAATTAGGGCTAAAGGGCTATAATGAATTCAAGATAAAATTCACCAGCGAGATAAACCGTACGCTTCCCTGCGGCGCCCATATCATGCGCCGCCCCATAACGGACAAGGACAGCACTTCCGACATTGTACGCAAACTGGCCCAGCTGGAAATCGAAGCCATCGAGGAAACCAAGAACGAAATGGACTTAGCACAGATGGAACGTATTGCTGAACTTTTGGACAAGGCGGATATTATCGACATATATGCCTATGACCAAAATTTCTCGTTGGCACAGATGGCCGTCTACAACTTCCTGCAAGTGAAAAAGACTGCTGCAGCCCACAATTCCTTAAACAGCCAGCTTTCCGCCGCCCTGATTGCCGATAAGCATCATCTGGCCATCATCATCAGCCGTTCCGGCCTCAACCAGCGCCTTATCCGCACCGCCCGGATTCTCAAAAAGCAAGGCATAAAGACCATACTGCTCTCCGTCAACCGCGAAACGAAACTGGCCTGCCTTTGTGACGAATTTCTTTACGTGGCCAATACCCTCGATTACCTCGACCTTGGCGGCAACATCTTCAGTGTGGGCGTACGCTACTACTTCGACGTGCTCGTAAGCCTGCTTCTTTCCCGCCATTTCACCGAAGTAGAAAGCTTCTACAAAGAATTTGAAAACTACCTGGGTCATGCCGATGATGATGACCGATTATGGTAAGCCGATGAAATAATAAAAAACGAAACGTTGTTTCACGCGTTTCGTTTTTTTTATTCTTTTTTTGAAACAGACATCCGCAATCGTCTGAATCTATTGAAACGCAAAAAAAGTAATGCTATATTAGACTTGTCTTAAGGCGATAGCATTTATTCAGACGTTTTTACAAAGGAGTTATCAAAATGAACAAACAAGAACTGTTCGATAAGTTCATCGAGTTCATGGGACGCTTCGCGGAAATCCGTGCTGTAGCTGCCCTGCGCGATGGCTTTATCATGACTACCCCCTTTACCATCTGCGGTTCTGTGTTCCTGCTGTTAGCAAACTTACCGATTCCGGGTTATGCAGAGTTCATGGCAGGGATTTTCGGCCCGAACTGGACAGACCCGTTAAATGCTGTTTCCGGTGCTACATTTAATGTATTGGCACTGATTGCCGTATTGGCCATCACGTACAAATATGTGGAAGGCGAAGGCTGTGATGCCATGATGGCTTCGATTCTGGCGCTTTCCACTTTCCTGATTCTCCTGCCGCCCTCTGTGGCAGCCGAGGGCGGTGCTGTTGTGGACAACATCATCCCTAAGGCCTGGGCAGGCAGCAACGGCGTTATCACCGCGATTCTCGTTAGTTTCGTCGTTTCCTGGGTGTTCTGCTACTGTGAGAAAAATCACATCGGCATTAAGATGCCGCCCGCCGTTCCCGGCGGTGTAGCCAAGGCTTTTGAGGCCCTGACTCCGGGCATGATTCTCTTTACGCTCGGTGCTGCAATTTACGGTCTCTGCCACTTCATGGGTGCCACCACTTTCCCAGAACTCATCTTTGCTATGGTACAGACTCCGCTGCAAGGTCTTTCCGATACGCTTATCGGCGGCTCCATTATCGCGGCTCTCCAGAGCATCCTGTTCTGGGCGGGCATTCACGGCCCCAACGTGGTTGGCGGCGTGGTGAACCCGATTCTGATTGCCAACTCTCTGGACAATCAGGCCATCCTCAATGCGGGCATGAGCCTTGCAGGCAATCCCGATGCAAAAATCATCACCATACAGGTTACCGATGTATTCATCAAATCCGGCGGCTGCGGCATTACCATGGGCCTCTTGATTGCCAGCTGGCTCTCGGCCAAATCTTCCCAGATGAAATCCATCACGAAACTGGCTACGGTGCCGGGTATCTTCAACATCAACGAACCGGTTATCTTCGGCCTGCCGATTGTATTTAATCCGTTCCTGCTCGTACCGTTCGTACTCGTACCGCTGCTGGCGATTGTCATTACTTATGCTTCTATAGCGATTGGCTTTATGAGCCCCTTTAGCGCCGTACAGATTCCCTGGACGACCCCGCCCATCATTGCCGGTCTGCTCTTAAACGGCTGGCAGGGTGCTGTCGTACAGATTATCGTCATCGCCATGAGCACTGCCGTTTACTTCCCCTTCGTCCGCGCTCAGGATAAAAACATGCTGGCAGAGGAACAGGGCGAAGAAGGCAGCGACAACCAAAATGGTGAACAGCTCAATGCAACGATGAATGATGAAGAAGGAAAACCTGTCCTGCATAACTAAGGCAGGATTCACCAAAATAAATTCTAATGATGTATTATAGAAAGGCTGATAAATTATGAAAAAGATTACTTTACTCTGTGCCGCAGGTATGAGCACCAGCATGCTGGTTAAAGCTATGCAGAAAGCTGCTGCCGAAGAAAACTTTGAATGCGAAATCGCCGCTTATCCCACCTCCGAAGCCAAGGACAAGGCCGCAGGTTCCGATGTA
>DJYL01000193.1 GCA_002448495.1 Pseudoselenomonas ruminantium
CGGTCATAATCAATCGTCATGATGCGGTCAATGTCGTAGCAATAAGACGTCTGATTGCCATCGTTGTTAAAGATATAGCCCCGACCCTCGCCCTTACGAAGCTCATGGGTGCTTTTCCGGCTGGCCAATCCCTGAAGCGTAGTCAAAAACGCACGGCGGCTTTTATTGGCATCCACAGCGGCATCAAGATTAAATTCCATTCCCGCCTTGGCCTTGCCAATAGCTGCCCCCAATCTGTCCTTTTCCTCCATAAGCTCCTGCCATACGGCCAGCAATCGGCCTACCTCGAAGCCTTCCTCCGCTTTCTGGCTGACATCTACACTGTCATCCTGCTGACCGGCCAAGGCTTTACTGCGAAGATGCTTCTCTGTAATCGTCATAACATTGTCTGATTTATAGAGATACCGGGTAATGTAGTCCTGCAACTCACTAATCTTATTCTGTGCCTGAAATGCTTCTTTAAGATTCATTGCTTTCATCCTCCGTCATATTCCCAAAGCGCGATAAAGGCTGTCATCAATAACACGCCGTTGTTGTTTCAGCACAGGACTATAGCCAGTCTTATCGCCAAAGAATTTCATATTATAGGCAGATACAAAGGCTGCCTCTGCGGCATTGGGTATCATGGGTTCCCCCTCAGCATGACTGTAATCGCGGTTGATGTCCCAATCCTGCCACTGTTTTCCCAACTGGTAGGACATGGACTTCCTGCCCCAATGATAGCGGAACCGCAAGGTAAATACATCCCCCATAGTATACGGCCCACCAATATAAGTTTCGTGCTGTCGCCAATAATCATCGGAAAAAGTCACCAATACCAGATTGATGGCAATCTGATAATTCGGCGGCGCGTAACGCTCAACAGCCACAGATGACCTGTCAGCATATTTACCTACGCCCATGCCGCCGTCCACCAGCACCAGATTCCCATTGTCGAGTGTAGCCGGATAAGGATTAGCTAAAGCAGCTGCTGATAGGAGCAGCATCGCCGCCAAGACCAACATAACGGTTCTCATCATTACTCGCAATGCAAACACCTCCGTATTATCTATCATCATATCCGTTACTTTCGCCACAAAGGCCGTGAACTCCTTTTGCAATCTTCCACTCCTTCCACAATTTTCTTCTTGTTTATGGCTGCACCTTATCAGGCGTAAAATGACCATAAATAAAAAGTACCCCCATATGCGGAGGTACTCTATCAAATAAGCTCGTTATTTTTCAGTTGTCGATAAAGCGTATAAAACGCTGCGGGAAAGCCCAAAATAATGCCGCCGATTATGCCGGCTTTCCCCAGTTGCAGGTAATCTCCTACAAGGCTGCCCAGATAGCCGCATATGCCCACAAAGACGACGAGGTATATTCCCACCCCGCCAAGAATGGAGAAAGCCTTTACAGCCTGTTTCAGGCCGCTTGGTTCTTTGTCCGGCATCTTATTTGCCTATGAAGACGTCCGGACGATTGTCGGCCAGTCCATAATGATAAAGGATAGCCTGAATGATGCGCGCGGAAGCTTTGCCATCACCATAAGGATTCACCGATTCCGCCATCTTGTTGTAAGCCTCTGCATCGGTCAGCAAAGTCTTTGCTTCGTTATAGACCACATCGCGGTCAGTGCCGATGAGTTTAACGGTGCCTGCGGCTACAGCTTCCGGGCGTTCCGTGGTATCGCGCAGAACCAGTACAGGCTTGCCCAGAGCAGGCGCTTCTTCCTGCACTCCACCGGAATCCGTAAGGATTAAATGGGCTTTGTGCATAAGGTTGGCAAATGGTTCGTAATCCAGCGGGTCAATAAGATGAACTTTAGAAAGTCCGCCTAATTCTTCCTGTACGACTTCACGCACCTTCGGATTCTTGTGTACGGGGAAAACCACTTCCACATCGTCAAATTCTTCGGTGAGCTGGCGCAATGCCTTATAGACATGGCGCATGGGTTCACCTAAGTTTTCCCGGCGATGGGTGGTGACAAGAATGATGCGCTTGTTATCAAAATCAATATTCTGCAGCAGTTCATCCGCAAACCGGAAATCATCCCGGACAGTATGGTGCAGAGCATCAATAACCGTATTGCCCGTAACAAATATGCTCTCCGGCTTTACATTTTCCGCGAGCAAGTTGCTTTCGGAGGTTTCCGTCGGCGCAAAGTTAAGGTCGGCAATGCAGCCGGTGAGTTTGCGGTTCATTTCTTCCGGGAAGGGACTGTATTTGTCATGAGTTCTAAGACCAGCCTCTACATGCCCCACCGTGGTCTGATGGTAGTAAGCAGCCAAAGCACCGGCAAAGGTAGTCGTGGTATCACCATGCACCAGCACAATATCCGGTTTTTCCTGTTCCAGAACTTTGTCCAATCCCATCATGGCTTTTGAGGTAATGTCAAAGAGAGTCTGTCCCTGTGCCATAATATCAAGGTCATGGTCGGGGGTGATGTTAAAGAGCCCCAGCACCTGATCGAGCATTTCCCTGTGCTGTGCCGTCACCGCCACCACCGGCGTAATCTTGTCCGGATATTTCTGCAGTTCAAGCACGATAGGCGCCATTTTGATAGCCTCCGGACGGGTACCAAAGACCGTCATCACCTTGATTTTCTTTTGTTCCATTCCTAGTCCCCTCTCTATAATTAAAGGCAGGATCGCACCTGCCTTTTGGGTTCGTAAATTATTAATGCTGATGTGCTGAATCATTCATGCGGAAAATGCCGATTTTCTTGGCGCCATAAAGCACCAGAGCAACCACCATGCACACAATAGCAATAGCAAACTGGTAGCTGACCTCGGTCAAGGCCACAGCGCTAAGTCCCAGCAACGCACTGATGACGTACATTAAAAGCACTGCCTGACGCTGGCTGAAGCCCAAATCCATCAAACGATGGTGCAGATGCCCCTTATCCGGCTTAAAGATGGGTACCCCGCCGCGGTAACGCCGCACGATGGCAAATGTTGTATCCAGAATCGGCAGCCCCAATGCCAGAATCGGCACAATCAAGGCAATGGTCGCAGCGCATTTTACCGCGCCGATAACGGAGATGCCCGCCAGCATATAGCCGAGGAACATACTGCCGGAATCCCCCATAAAAATCCGCGCAGGATTGAAGTTATAATACAGGAAACCAAAGGCAGCTCCGGCCAGCGCTGCGGTGAGCACAGCTACCAGCAGAATGTTCTGCTGAAGCGCCACCAAAAAGATGGTAGTAGCTGCAATAGTAGATACACCAGCCGCCAGACCATCAAGACCATCAATGAGATTCACCGTATTGGTCAGACCGACAATCCAAAAGATGGTTATGGGAATAGCCAGCCACTCCGTATAGATGAAATCGCCGAAGGGGTCCGTGATGAAGTCAATGCGCACATCAAAAGCAATGACGAGCACGGCCGCCGCAATAATCTGCCCCACCAGTTTTACCTTGGCCGGCAGGTTCTTATAGTCATCAATGACCCCCACCAGCACAATCAGGGAGCCGCCCACCAAAAGTCCGGTGACTTCAAAGAGCACTTCCGGTTCCACGTCAATGAACTGCATAATCCCTAAAATCGCCACCATAAAGGCCGCATAAATGCCCAAACCGCCGATACGGGGAATGGGTTTTTTATGTACTTTTCTCGCATCAGGAGCGTCCATTGCCCCCGTCTTGGCCGCCAGGAAAATCACACCGGGCGTAATTGCCAGGGCCACGCCTGCGGCTATGACAAACGCCAACACATACTCCGGCATACAAGCAGCACCTCTTTTTATCAAAATCAAAATTCATAACAAGCCTATTTTAACGCAGTGTATACAGAGTGTCAATGAAAATAAACTGAAAGAACAAGTTTATTTACGCGCTAATCGTGAATTTCATCCGGACGGCAGGTAACAATGCTGCCGTCTGTTTCGTAGTAAATCACCTGCGCCAGTTTTGCATTACGCAGCATCCTGCGGCAAAGCAGACAGGGTTTGCCAGAAGCCAGGGTGCCATCGGCATTAATGCCCACAATATAGATTGTTGCACCTTCCATCGCAGCTGGGTCAGCATTGATGATGGCGTTCTGCTCGGCATGAACGGCCACACAGAGTTCATAATTCTGCCCCTTGGGTACATGAAGCCGCTCGCGCTCACAGATACCCGTGTCAATGCAGTTTGCTTCGCCTCGCGGCGCACCGTTATAGCCGGTACTGATGATGATATGGTCTTTGACGATAATCGCCCCATAGCGGCGGCGCAGACAGGTTGCCCGGCGGCCTACTGCGCGGGCAATGTCGAGAAAATACTCCGTCCATTCGGGGCGTTTTTGAATCTTACTCTGCTCCATATTCTTGCTCTCCTTTGCTCTCCTTGATTTCCTGTAAAAATCTGCGGGCTAGGATTACCGCCACAAAATCGTCTACGGGCACCGGCGGTACCTGCATGGTGACCGGAATAAGACGCCGCCAGCCTTTCGGCGGGTTAGCCAGCCAATATTCCTTTTTGGCCAGTTCTGTGGTGCGATATTCGTCACGGACTATGACCTCCAACGCAGAAATCTGCGCCAGTTTTCCCTGCGCCTCGCGGCTTGTGGTGCCATTGCCGATAAGCAGACGGCTAAAGCCATATTCAGCTTTAGCCGCATTGATTTCCGTCATCAAATTTTCCGTGGCAATAACCCGCTGACAGAGGATTTTACCGCTGTCAGCCAGTACGGCAAATCCACATTTATCTCTGCCGGGATCTAATGCTGCTATTGTCATTGCGCACCCTTCTCCACATTTATCTTCAACCGCAGCGGACCGGAAGCATCCGTATCGCCGTTCGCGTAGGCCGAAAGGATTACCGGCCCCCGCTGCCCTTTGAGTTTCGCGACCACTTCGTAGAACTGAGCGCCTTCCATCACGCCCACGGTTCCTCGGAGCGGGTCTGGCAAAATGCCCTTGGTTGTTGCGGCAAAATTAACATCCTTGAGGAAATTCATCACCGTCTGTTCTGCTTCACTGTCGTCCCCCAAGCCCAATTCATAAGGCCGTGCAATGATAAATTCTTTGTTCCGATAGATGATGCTGTTGGGATAAAGTTCCAGCGTCGTGCGGACTTCTTCACCATGTACCAGATTGCTGGCTGCCACGATACGCACCACAATATCCTGCTTGCTTTTGGTTATCGTCTCTACCGCAGCCTCATATTCCGGCCGATAAATCCAGATATCCTCATCTGAACGGTCACTGCCAAAACGGGCAGACACATTGCGGTTAGCCAGCGCGGCCAGCATTTCCATGTCCGAGGATACCTCCTCGCTGCTGCGGCCGCCGCGGATTACCCCGCTGGCAATAATTTCGCCGGCACGAAAGGCAATATCTCCTTCCCGGACAGTAATCAGGCCAGCCCGCAGCTGCCGGGTTCTTTCTTCCAGTTTTTTATTGTCTGTCGTCAGCGTTTCGTTGTCCACGGTCAAATGCGCATTATCATCCTGCAATTTCTGATTGCTGCCGGACAGTTCCTCATTTTTAGCCGTGAGCTCCGCTTTTGCCCCTTCCAATTCCGCAATACCTGTCTGCAATCTGGCTGCTTCCGCTTCCAGACTCTTTTGCTGCTCATTCAGCCTGACCACATCCGCCTTGGACTGCTGCAAGGCTGCATCCGTACGTTCCTGTTCCGATTTGGCCGTTTCCAAATCCGCCTGCGTATGCAAAAGATTATTTTTGGTTTCCTGCATGGTACGATTGAGTTCTTCCAAACCAAAAAGCGCTGTACGCACATTTTCCGAGGCTGCTGCCATTACCCCAAAAGTCAAGGTGGTGATTACTATGCCGGTAAAAATTGTTATGACAATGGATGTATGCCGGGGACGCAGGCCAAAAATCGACAAACGTTTCTTGCCGATTTTCGTCCCTAACCTGTCCCCAATAAAAGCAATTGCACCGCCTGTAACCACCAGCACAGCAATCAAGAGGATTCCTGACATCTGCTCTTTCCACCTTTCTTCAAATCATTACCGGGATGCCCGCCGCACCAGATAAGCACCTACCGCCAAGCCGATGAGGTTAGGCAGCCATACAGCCAGTAAGGGAGCTACCACACCACTGCGGGCCAACGCATTGCCCATAGTCATCAAGGCGTAATAGACAAATATAATGATGACGCTCATGGCAAACCCCGCCGAAGAACTGTTGCGGGTCGGCTGAAGCCCCAAGGGAACTCCCACCAGCGCAAAGACCAGACTGGCCATAGGAACCGTCACGCGCTGATAGAGTTCGGCTTCCAGCTTATTGGTATCCACATACTGGGTTTTCATGATGTTAATTTGTTCCCGGAGTTCCTTCATGGTCATCTCTTCAAGTTCTTTTTGTTCACGAACAATCTGTGTCGGGCTGGCACTTATGGGCAAAACCTGTTTCTTAAACCGTACCATGTGTTCGCTTTTGCCCTCTTCTTCACTGATGTCATAAATTATACCATTATGCATGGTCCAGATATTGCCATTCCATTCAGCATAATCTGCGTTTTCTACGGTTTTTACTTTGCCATCATCGCCAAATTCCTGCAAGGTAATTCCCTGCAGCTGCTGAATTTCCGCATCATAACGGCGGGCATAGGCCAGACGCTGAATTTTATCGCCATTGATATCTTTGAGGATAATGTGTTCCTGAGACTTCATCCCCGTGTTGCCCTCAATTTCATAATAGAGCACATTGCGATAAGCCGTATTAGCCCATGGCACCACATACTCATTAAAGGCCATCGCTGCTATGCTCACGATAAAGCCCATGACAATGGCCGGCATGGCAATGCGGGAAAAACTGATGCCGCAGGATTTCATAGCCGTAATTTCGCTATTGCTGGACAAGCGCCCAAAAGTCAGCAGCGTTGACAGCAGCATGGACATGGGGAAGGTCCAGATAACCACGCCCGGCAAGCCAAAGATAAAGATTTTTACCACGGCCTGCAAGGATGCTCCATAATCGGTGATGTATTTAGCAATCCTGAACAGCGTTCCCGATCCGATAAACACCGCAGAGAAAGCGCATATACTAAAGACAAAGGTCAGCGCCACCTCTCGAAATATGTATTTGTCTAAAATTCGCAATCGCATATCGGTTCTCCTTACAGAGTGAAATTCTCACCGAGATAAAACTTTTTCGCTATGGGACTTTCTGCAATGGTCTGGCTGTCTCCCTCCAGCAAAATCCTGCCTTCGCTCAAAATATAGGCACGATCCACAATCTGCAGCGTTTCGCGCACATTGTGGTCGGTTATGAGTATGCCCATACCTCGCTGACGCAGATATTGGATAATTTCCTGAATATCCGCTACTGCCAAAGGGTCAACTCCCGCAAAGGGTTCATCAAGCAGAATAAACTGCGGTTCCAAGGCCAGACAGCGGGCAATTTCCACCCTTCGCCGTTCACCGCCGGAAAGCTCTGTTCCCTTGCGGTTACGGACATGCGTAATATGAAATTCTGCCAAAAGTTCCTCAAAACGCGTGTGCTGTTCTGCCTTGGACAAGGTCGTTGTTTCCAGAATGGCCATGATATTTTCTTCCACCGTAAGCTTGCGGAAGATGGAGGACTCCTGGGTTAAGTAGCTTATCCCCAGGTCTGCCCGCTTGTACATGGGCATTTTGGTGATGTTTACATCCGACAGGAACACATCGCCAGATGTAGGCTGTTCCAGCCCTACAATCATATAAAAGGATGTGGTTTTGCCTGCGCCGTTAGGTCCCAGAAGACCTACTATTTCACCCTTTTCCACCCGCAGGGACACTCTGTCCACTGCCGTGTGTTCCTTGAATTTTTTTACCAGATTTTTTGCCTCAATATGCAAGGTCCTGCCCTCCGTTTATACCATCCTGCCTTACTTGACCTCAGCCCGTCCTTCTGGATCAAGATAAAGGGTCAGCTTATTGCTTTTCATCGTATTATTTTCTTTGACCGCCCATGCGTTGCCTGTCAGCACCACCCGGCCTTGTTCCTTGCCAACATAATCAGCATTGTCGCCGCCGGCTTCCATCTGATGCGCAGGGCTTTCAATATGGACATTGCCCTTGCCGACATAATGTTCATCATCCAGCCAGCCTTCCATATAATTTGCAGAGAACGTGCCATCTGCATTGCTGATTGTTCCTCCGGCAGGAATCTTGATGTATTTATTCTGGTTGGGATAATAATCCACCTGTTCTCCCGCAAAAGACTTGTCTCCGTCTGTCCCCCGGACACTGCCTGCAGCGCGGATATATCCCTGCCCATTCGTCATGATGCTGTTACAGGTAAGGCGCATGGTATCCCGCACAGCGATAACATTGCCCTCTACTGAGCCTTCCTGCGTCTTGGCATTATAGGTTGCTTTCGCACCGGTAACCTTTGCAGAGCCCTGTTTTAGCAACACATCACCAGTGGCAACAGCCAGCCCTGTGCTCATATCGTATTCCACGGTATCCGCATTGAGCTCCGCCGGTTCCCCCTCCGCAGAAATATGTCCTAAAGGCACAGCCAGCGCAAGCGTCAATGCCATAACCATTTTTTTCATTCGCCTTGTCATTTCGTTTCTCCTCCCTTGCGCAAATAAGCTTTGCCGCTGATTTTAATTTTATTAAAACCATCACTGCTCTCAATACGTTCACCAGCAGCCAGCATATCCTCTTTAACCGCTTTGGCATTGCCGACAGCCGCCAAAATTTCTTTTTGTGCATCCCAATGCAGTTCATCACTGGTCAGCTGTGCGCCATCGCTGTTTTTTATCTCCACATTTCCCGAAAGGACAACATTCTTTGTCCCTTCCGCATAAGTTCCCTTAGCGGCCTTCACTTCCACAGTCCTGCCATCGTCGGCATAAAAATGACCTTGCAGATTTTCCAGTTCTGCA
>DJYL01000069.1:0-1101 GCA_002448495.1 Pseudoselenomonas ruminantium
TTCAGACAACAGTACAGCGTCCTCATAGTTGTAGCCTTCCCATGGCATATAGGCAACGACAATGTTGTAGCCCAGTGCCAGTTCGCCGTGGTCCGTAGCGGGGCCATCAGCGATAGGCTGTTTTTCCACCACCTCATCGCCCTTGTAGACGATAGGAACCTGATTGATACACGTTCCCTGATTGGAACGGATGAATTTCTGGAGTTTATAATGGTCAAGTTCGCCATTCTTCGTGCGTACATCGATATAATCTGCCGTTACATTCTCAACGACACCGGCACGTTTAGCCAGTACCATAACACCGGAGTCGCAGGCTGCCTTGTATTCCATACCGGTACCAACGAGCGGTGCCTGCGTACGGAGCAAAGGTACAGCCTGACGCTGCATGTTCGCACCCATGAGGGCACGGTTCGCATCGTCGTTTTCGAGGAACGGAATCATCGCCGTTGCTATGGAGAACACCTGACGCGGGCTGACGTCCATGTAGTCAACGGTATCGCGGTTATGCAGGCCGGTTTCCTCGTTATAACGTGCCGTTACACGCGGATTTACGAACCATTCGTTTTCGTCCAAGGGTTCGTTGGCCTGTGCGATTACGAGTTCATCTTCTTCATCAGCAGTGAGGTAACGCACTTCATCCGTTACGCGATGCGTTTCCTTGTCCACACGGCGGTACGGGGTTTCCATGAAGCCGAACTGATTTACGCGGGCATAAGTTGCCAGCGAACCGATAAGACCGATGTTCGGGCCTTCAGGAGACTCTACCGGGCACATACGGCCATAGTGGGAGTTATGTACGTCGCGGACTTCGAAACCTGCACGCTCACGGGACAGACCGCCCGGGCCAAGGGCCGAGAGACGACGCTTATGCGTAAGTTCGGACAGTGGATTGTGCTGATCCATGAACTGGGACAGCTGGGAAGAACCGAAGAATTCCTTGATTGCTGCCACTACCGGACGAATGTTAATGAGTGCCTGCGGCGTGATCACATCCACATCCTGAATGGTCATGCGTTCGCGCACCACACGTTCCATACGGGAAAGACCGATACGGAACTGATTCTGCAGCAGTTCACCTACGGCACGCACGCGGCGGTTGCC
>DJYL01000069.1:1188-13292 GCA_002448495.1 Pseudoselenomonas ruminantium
TCCGTGCTGCCTACGCCATCCATGAGGTTCAGCAGATAGTTAATGGAAGCAATAATATCGTTCTTCGTAATCGTACGGTCATGGATATCCAGAGTCGGAGAGCACAGGAGCTTCATGCGGCTGCCATCTTTTTTGAGCAGATAGAGCTGCACGATTTTGCCTTCGCCAAAGAGCTGGCGTTCACGCTCAACATCAATGGCATCAAGCATATCCTCCGTAACGACTTCACCCTGCGGAATGACGATTTCGCCCGTTTCCTTATCCACGATGGGTTCTGCCAGAACTTTGCCTAAGATACGGCGCTTCCAGCCCAGCTTCTTCGTCAGCTTGTAACGGCCAACGGTAGCCAGATCATAGCGCTTCGGGTCAAAGAACAGCGAATCCAGGAGCTGCTGGGCATTATCTTCATTGGCGGGTTCACCCGGACGCAGACGGCGGTAAATTTCAATTACAGCCTTGCCCTGAGATTTTACATCCTCACCATCACGTTCCAGCGTGTTCATGATGCGGGGATCTTCACCAAAGAGGTCAATGATTTCTTCGTCCGTAGCAAAGCCAAGGGCGCGAATGAAGTAGGTCACCGGCATTTTACGGGTACGGTCAATACGAACAGATACTACGTCATTCGTATCCGTTTCGAGTTCAATCCACGCACCGCGGTTCGGAATAACCGTAGCATTGTAGAGATGCTTACCCGTCGGGTCAATTTCCTCTCCATAGTATGCACCAGGAGAACGAACCAACTGGCTGACGATAACGCGCTCTGCACCGTTGATGATAAACGTACCGGTATCCGTCATAAGCGGGAAATCGCCCATGAACACTTCCTGCTCTTTAATTTCGCCTGTCTCACGATTGATAAGACGGACATTCACGCGGATGGGAGCCGCCAGCGTCACATCACGCTCTTTACACTCGTCAAGCGTATACTTTGGATCGCCTAACAAGAAGCTCTCAAAGGACAGCACGAGATTACCCGAGAAGTCCTGAATCGGCGAAATGTCATTAAAGATGTCCTGCAAACCTTCATCAAGGAACCACTGGTAGCTGTTCCGCTGAATGTCCAGCAGATGCGGCATCTCCATAACTTCCTTGATTTTAGCATAGCTATACCTGGTTCTTTTGCCTACCGGCACAGGATTAAATAACAAATCCTTCACCCCTTAGCCTGTTTTACTAGAATTATTTCCTGAAATGTAGGGCATTATAGCACGCTGAAAAAAACGGAATGAATGAACAAGAAAAAAAACAAGGTCTAACAAAAACTTACACCTTGCTTCCAGTTCCTTTCCGCCTGCGCACACTAATCCCTATGCAATTTCCTGTAGTTTTTAAGTTTAGCACCGATTGGGACTTATGTCAAGATTATTTTTCCCCATGCCAATAAAGCATAAAGGTAACCCAGCCATCCTGCTGGCGCAGGTCACACTGCGCATTATACTTGCGGACAAAAGCGCGCAGCGATATCATCCCCGTACCGTGTCCCGGTTCATCGCTATAAGGCAGCCCTTCACTGTCAATGAGCAATGGCTCCCGGAAGCGATTGGCTACCGACAGCACATACTGTTCGGCATCAAATTGCGCCGAAACCTTGATGGTACGGTCTGTGACCGGCTGTTTCATGCTGGCATGCAGGGCATTTTCCAACAGATTGGACAGGACGATGGCCACATCCATGTCCATACCGGCCATTTCCCGTGGCAGATTTACTTTCTGCTGAAAAGGAATTTCCAAATTACCCAAATGATAATGATAGATAGATAGCGTTGCATTAATCAGGTCATTGGCGCAGAATTCCTGCATTGTCGTGTGTTCAATCTCAGCCGTATATTTATCCACCAGCTGTTTTGCCTCCTGAATGCGTCCACTATCCAGCAATGTTCCGAGCAACCGGTTATAATGGCGCATATCATGACGCAGGACACGCAAGGTCTGACGCTTTTCCTCGGTAAGACGCGTATACTCTCTTAGGGAATAAAGCTGCTGTGCCAACAGATTGTTACGATTGACTTCGGCTGTATGCTCTGACATATGATGAGCAGTCGTAATCACCAGGCGAAAGATCAGAAAAAAGAAAATGGGCAAAGCCAAGCGCCCAATCCGCTCAGGCATGCTGTGATAAAGCTGTGAATCAAGCATAGGCAAGGCATAAGAAAACAAAACCACCAGCGGCATCAATGCGATATACAGCCCGAGATGACGGTATTGAAAAAAGCGCTGAACAGGCACCAGCTTACAGAACAAGCGCCGTTCCAAAGGAATCAACAGCAGAAACAGCAGCAGATAACAGGTGTTAAGGGTCAGCATATGAATAAGCTCACCATAATCAAACGGCAATACCACGCCCACGACAAAGCCACTGGCCGTATGCAGGAGTATCGCAAAAAGACTCTGCATGCCCAAAACAAACAAATGCTGCACAAAGCCGCGCGGAATACAATAATACGAAATCAAGAAAAAGGGAACCCAGCCAAAAGCCACCAACAGCTTAAACCGCAAGACATCCCCGTCATATACCGTCATAACCGCTGCATAGCTTAAGAACGCAATTATCCCCCAGCCTGCCGTCAAGCGCTGCAAATTGCGCCGTTGGCGCTTGGAAACTGTATCTGCAAACGGAAGATAGCGCAGCCATACCCCCGTAAGTTGTAAAAGAACCAAAGCCAAAGCCAAGAGAAAAAACATTGTCTGCGCCTCACTTTCTAAGCAAATACTCCATGTATTCATGCGCTGTCTCACGATAAAGCCGCCTGCTGATTGGGAGCTGCTCACCATTTTTCAAGACAAAGCCATCCGCCTTAAGGTCCGCCACTGCCGCAAAATTAACCAGCAAGCGATTGTAACACTCAACAAAATCAGAATTTATCAAAGCCGCTGCCATTTCTTTATAGGATGTGTCCACAGCCATAGCCTCCCCACTCAGCAAATGGATAACGCTGCCGCGCCGCCCGCCTACCCGATGCCCGCCCTGGACATCAACGTAAGCGATATGTTCAACATCCAACTGAACCTCACGCGTTTTCATGCGCACGTTGAGCATCGTTGGCAGCAGATTAGGCAGACAATGCTGCAAGATATCCTTTAACTGCGAAACAGCCTTGCTCACCGGCTTCAGAATATAGCCCGCAGGAAAGACCTGATAGCCCGCCAAGGCATAATCTGTACTGCTGGTCAAGAATATAATGGACAGACGTTCATCCTGCTGGCGTATAGCCCTTGCCGTTTCAATGCCATTTACGCCATCCATACAAATATCCAAAAATACAATCTGAAATTCTTTTGGTTTGAATACCGCCAGGAAAGACTCACCACTGGCAAACAGCTGCATCTCCGACTCTGCTACAGGCTTTATTTCACACCCTTGTAAAATCTGCTGCAAATCCCTGCGGGCCTGGAGGTCATCATCTACAATAGCAATTTTCACAATTTTCCCTCATTGTCAGATAAATACCTTTGTATCATTTTATTACCACTTTTGGCATATTTCGACCACTTTTGGCATAAATATAGAAATCAACCATTATTTTAGCTAAAATTAATATGGAATAAAAACAAATCAGAAGAAGGAGGAGCCGATGCCATGAATAACTCCATAGGCGAACGCCGCCGTATAATAGCTGTAGATGACGATATCATCAATCGGATGACATTAGAAGCCGTACTCAGCGTTGACTACGACTTTACCGCAGTATCCAGCGGCCCTGAAGCACTCATGCTGCTTACTTCGCAGCTTGCAGACCTCATACTCCTGGATATCAACATGCCCGAAATGAACGGTTTTGAAGTGCTCGCAGCCTTGCAGAAAAATCCGCAAACCTGCGCCATTCCGGTCATCATGCTTACAGGCGATTTAGACCAGGAAACAGAAGTAAGAGGCATTCAAGCCGGTGCCTTTGATTTTGTACATAAACCCTTTATTCCTACACTTATTCTACGCCGCATCGAAAGAACCCTGCAATTAAAAGCACTGCAACACCATATGCAGCAGGAAATTGACAAACAGACTGCGATAGCCCAGGCACAGCTTGCTTCTACCGAGCAACTGTTCCGGGAAATGATTGAGGCTCTGGCTGATACCATTGATGCCAAAGACAAATACACCCGCGGGCATTCACATCGAGTAGCGGATTATTCATGGGAAATTTCCCGCCGGGCAGGAAAATCGGAAGACTATCAGCGCGATGTATACTACATGGCCCAAATTCACGATATCGGCAAGATTGGCATTCCCTCCAGTCTGATCAACAAAAAAGGCAAGCTGACGGACGAAGAATATGCCTCCATGAAGCAGCACACCACCATTGGCAGCACCATTCTCGCCCATGTGAACGAAATGCCGGAGCTTGTAAGCGCCGCCCGCAGCCATCACGAGCGTTATGACGGCAAAGGCTATCCGGACGGACTTTCCGGCCTGGCGATCCCAGAAAAGGTGCGCATCATCGCAGTAGCCGATGCCTACGATGCCATGACCTCAAAGCGCAGCTATCGCGACGCTTTGCCGCAGGACCGCGTTCGGCATGAGATAGCCAGTGGCCGCGGTTCGCAGTTTGACCCTGTCTTTGCCGATATCATGTTGAACATGATTGATGATGACGTCCATTACCAGATGCGGGAGGGATTGGTATGAGTTTTTGGCTGCATCACAGCTTGTCACATTGGGCCACACGGCTCATTGTCGGCTTCATTTTAATTGTCCTGGCCGCTGCCTGTTGGATTTTTTCGAGCAGTACCTTCGACCAGCCCCAGCCGAAAGCCGGCATCGTCCTGCTGGGCGGCATTCATGAGGAAGGCTGGAACGCCCCCCAATATCGCGGTATTCGCAAAGCCTGCAATGCCATGGGCATAAAACTGCTGTTCAAAGAAAACGTCAATACCGAAGGTGCTTGCACAAAAGCCGTGCAGGAAATGGCCGACAATGGTGCCGGCATGATTTTCCTCGCCAGTTACTCGTATTCCCAGGAGGCGCAAAAATTCGTCCGCGAATATCCTCATATTGCCTTTGGTACGAACTCGGCCGAATGTCATGCCCGCAATATGACCTCCTATTTCGTCCGCATGTATCAGGGACGCTATCTGGCCGGTGCCCTAGCTGGCATGCACACCAAGAGCAATGTTATCGGCTATGTGGCCGCTATGAAAAACTCGGAAGTCAACCGCGGTATCAATGCCTTCACGCTCGGTGTACAGCAAACCAATCCTAATGCCCGCGTGGTCGTCATGTGGACAGGCAGCTGGCAGAACGAAAGCAAAGAGGCCGAGGAAGCACGCCGCCTGATAACCGAAGCTGGCGCTGATGTTCTGACCTATCATCAGGACGAACCTGCCGCAGCGGATGTCGCCGAGGAACTGGGCATCGACTATATCGGTTACTACGAGGATTTAGGCAAACATGAATGGCGCTCAGACCATGCACTGACTTCCGTGGTCTGCAACTGGGATCGCTACTACGAAGATATCATTCGCCGCTACCTCAAAGGCGAACTCAACTATGTAGACAAACAATGGGTAGGTATGGAAGCAGATTTTGTCGAGCTATGCGATTTTTCCCCTGCCGTCACCGACGAGGAAAAAGCAAAGCTGATATACCTCAAGGAACGAATGCTTGCCGGCCGTTTCGTCTTTGCCGGTGAAATCTATGATCGGCAGGGCCAGCTGCGCTGCCGCGCTGATGAATCAATCCGGGATGACCGGTTGCTCCAACACATGGACTGGCTGGTAAAGGGGGTGGAGATTCTTGAATAATCGCAAAAAAATGGTGCTCACCATCATGATGACCCTGCTGTTGATTTTCCTGTCGGGAATCTTTATCCAGCAGCGGATTGTCAACATGCTGAACAAAGCCGCTGAACTCTCCGTGGCCCGACAGACCGAAGATATTTCCCTGCTGGCCGGCGAGCGTTTCCACCGCTTCATGACCCCATTGCAGACAGCAGCCTACCATTTGTCGACACATGAACAGGAAAAAGAGGCTGTACTGCAGATGCTCACTCAGCAAAATCCACAGGGACAGTCCGGCCTTATTGATTTTCAGCACCATACCACCGGCCGTTTTCTGTCTACCGCCTCTTTCCCCCGCTTACAGATGGCCTTTCATGGCAACAACGTTATCGATTATAATCCCGATATTGGTATCCTGCTGGCGACGCCGGTCTTCTATGGCGATAACGTCCGCTACGTCCTTTATCAGGTTTACCCACCGGAAATGCTGCCGAAGCTTTTCGCCCTTTCCGACTATGATGCCTTTACCCATGTCATCATCCAGTACCGTGACGGCACTTTAGCTGTCCCTTACGAAAACTACACCAGCAATGATACGCGTTTCTGGGCTGATGACACCATTCAGGCGGGCATGCAGGAAGTCCATGAACGCCTGAAACGCAACAAGGCTGCCGCAGTCTATACCGAAGGCGCCGAAGGAAAATTCTTCGTCTTCGGTGCGGATCTTCCCCAGACGGATTTTTCCATGATTGGCTATATGCCCTGGTCGGCGGTGGCCGGACAGATAACCAGCATCTATCAGCGCGTGTTCTTCCTCTTCTCGCTGATGTTGATTCTCTTTGCCTGCCTGAGCATTTACCTGCTCATGGCCCAGACCAGTGTGGCAGAAACCGAGGAACTGCGCAAGGCACGTGCCGAAGCAGATGCTGCCAATCAGGCCAAAAGTCAGTTTCTTGCCAATATGAGCCACGAAATCCGCACCCCGCTGAATGCCATCAGCGGCATGAACGAAATGATCTTGCGGCAAAAAATTCCTGGAGAAGTCCGGCAATATGCCAGCAATATCAAATCGGCCACAGCGGCACTGTTGACCATCATCAACGAAATACTGGACTTTTCGAAAATCGAGTCCGGCCATATGAAAATCGTGCCCACCGATTATCAATTAACCACGGTGCTGCGGGAGGTCTGTACCTTGGTCGGCCTGCGCGCTCAGGCCAAGAATCTGCAATTCCGAATTCACGTTGACCCGTATTTACCCAACTATCTGCATGGTGACGCGGGGCGCCTGCGCCAGATTCTCATCAATTTACTCAACAATGCCATAAAATATACCCCCACCGGGTCTGTAACGCTGGATATCAGCGGAAATCGCAAAGAAAACACCCTTTATCTGCGTGCTGCGATTACCGATACCGGTATCGGTATCCGCGAAGAAGATAAAGCCCGCCTTTTCCAAGTCTTTGAACGCCTGGACATTGAGCGCAACCGCAAAATTGAAGGCACAGGACTTGGCCTTGCCATCACCCACCGTTTACTCAATATGATGAACGGCAGTATAAAAGTCGACAGCATCTATGGCGAAGGCAGTACCTTTACCATCGAGCTGCCACAGGCTATCCAATCCCTTGACCCGGTAGGCGTGTTCAATCTCGATGCCCAGCCGGTCTATGAAGCGGACTTTCACGAACCGGCCAGCAGCTTCATCGCACCTGCAGCGCAGGTACTCATCGTAGACGACAACGATATGAACTGCTTTGTCGCCTCCAGCCTGCTCAAGGAAACCCAGGTACAAACCACCATCGCCCATAGCGGTGATGAAGCCTTGGAAGCCTTGCAAAAGCAACAATTCCATGTTGTGCTGTTAGACTACATGATGCCGGGAATGAACGGTGTGGAAACCCTGCATAAGGCCAAAGAACTTCCCAACATCCAAAATACCCGCTTTATTGCCCTGACCGCAACGGCCATATCCGGTTCACGCGAAAAATTCCTTGCTGAAGGCTTTGACAATTATCTGAGCAAACCCATGACGGGTGCGGAACTTACCGCCATGCTGCAACGCTACCTGCCAGCGGAGCTGTTGCAAAAGCCTATAGCCACAACCACTGCGCCTAAACCAGCCGCTGCACCAGCCGCACCTGCTGAGCCTGGTATACCAACTGTATCTAGTGCGTCCACTGAGTCGCCTACGGCCCTTATCGACCAGAAGCTAGGCCTACAATACTGCAACAATATGCCGGTTCTCTACAACAATGTACTTGCCCTGTTCTGCAAGCAGGGTGATGACAATATTGCCAAGCTGGATGATGATTTAACTACAGGCAACTGGAAAGACTACCGCATCAATATCCATGCCCTAAAATCCACCTCCCTCACGATTGGTTGCCGCAGTCTGAATAAACAGGCCAAGGAACTTGAACAAGCCGTTAAGGATTATTTGGCCGATGATGCTGCACCTGAACAAAAGCAGCAGGCACTCAACTACATTCAGGAACACCACGCTGACACGATGGAACTTTACCGCCAGGTCGTCGCAGAAGGCAGTCAGCAACAACCTACAACATAAACAAAAAAGCTGTGAAGGCGAACATGAGTTCGCACTTCACAGCTTTTCTTATATTGCTAATTTCAGCAAACTGAAATTACTTCAGTTCAACCGTAGCGCCAGCTTCTTCGAGCTTAGCCTTGAGTTCTTCAGCTTCAGCCTTAGCAACGTTTTCCTTAACAGCAGCCGGAGCGCCATCAACGAGAGCCTTAGCTTCCTTCAGGCCGAGACCCGTAGCTTCACGAACAGCCTTGATAACGTTGATCTTCTTGTCGCCAGCGGAAGCGAGCATAACCGTGAACTCGCTCTTTTCTTCAGCAGCACCAGCAGCAGCGCCGCCAGCAGCAGCAACTGCAACCGGAGCAGCAGCGCTAACGCCGAACTTTTCTTCCATAGCTTTTACGAGCTCAGACAGCTCGAGGACAGTCATGTTTTCAATGGCTTCCATGATTTCTTCTTTAGTCATTTGAATATACCTCCAAAAATCTTTCTTGTTATTTCTTAATTAATTATATCGGATTCGCAGATTATGCGGATTCCTTCTGAGCGCGAACAGCGTCAAGCACATAAACAGCATTGCGAATAACACCCTGCAGTACGTTGACCGTATTGCTGATCGGAGCATTCATGCTGCCCAGCATCTTGGCGATGAGTTCTTCGCGGGACGGCAGTTCAGCCAGAGCCTTGACTTCGTTAGCGTCAATAACCTTGCCTTCAACCGTACCAACTTTAACCGTCAGTACTTCGTTTTCATCGAGCTTGTTCTTCTTGATGAAGCCGCAGATAACCTTTGCCGGAGCAATAGCATCCTCCGTGGAGAATGCGAAAGCCGTAGTGCCTTCAAGATGAGCATCGAAGCCTTCGATACCTGCTTCTTTCGCTGCCAGGCGGAGCATCGTGTTTTTAACAACATGGTACGTTACACCAGCGGCGCGAAGTTCACGACGGAGCTGTGTATCCTGAGCAACCGTAAGGCCACGGTAGCTCGTGAGCACAACACCTTTAGCATTCGTCAGCTGATCTTTCAGTTCAGCAACGATAGCCTGTTTCTTCGTCAGATTTGCCATTTTTCTATTACACCTCCTGCCTGTTTGAAATTATTAAAGCCTGTAAAAAAACCTCCGGCTGCGTCCGCCGGAGGTAGAATTTTCAAAGTTCATCTGCTCCGGCCTCGGCAGGCGACAAAAAATCGTCGTTAGATGATAAATATCAAACCTGCTGTCTACAGCCATCGTTATACAGTTGTCGGAACATAACGTTCCTGAGACCGGAGCCTCGTCTGAACCGAACTCTAAAAATTAGAGCTGAACAGGGATGCCAGGGCCCATCGTTGCGCTAACCGTGATGGAGCGCATGTACTGGCCTTTAGCAGCCGCCGGTTTTACGCGGTTCAGTGTATCAATCAGGGCCTGGAAGTTCTGCTGGAGCTTCTCAGCGTCGAAAGATGCCTTGCCAATCGGGCAATGCACGTTACCGGCCTTATCGGTGCGGTATTCGACTTTACCTGCTTTAATCTCGGATACTGCCTTCGTGAGGTCCATCGTAACCGTACCCAGTTTCGGGTTCGGCATGAGGCCGCGGGGGCCGAGAACCTTACCAAGACGACCGACAGTGCCCATCATGTCCGGAGTAGCTACTGCGACATCGAAGTCGAGCCAGCCGCCCTGAATCTTCTGGACAATTTCATCGGAACCAACGAAGTCTGCACCTGCAGCTTCTGCTTCCTTAACCTTTTCGCCCTTAGCGAAAACGAGTACGCGCTTGGATTTACCAGTGCCGTGTGGCAGTACCATAGCGCCACGAACCTGCTGATCAGCATACTTCGGATCTACGCCGAGACGTACATGCAGTTCGATGGTTTCATCAAACTTCTTCGTAGCCGTCTTCTTAACGAGTTCCATAGCTTCAGCAGCCGTGTAGAACTTGCCAGCTTCAACGAGCTTGCAAGCGTCCTGATATTTCTTACCAGCTTTAGCCATTGTAAGTTTTCTCCTCTCGTGGTAATAACGGTTATTGCCTCCCACAGGGATGAAACGCGAACTAATTAGTCAACGATTTCGATACCCATGCTGCGAGCCGTGCCCTCGATCATGCGAGTAGCAGCCTCGATATCAGCAGCGTTGAGGTCTTCCATTTTGCTTTCTGCAATCTTCATTGCTTCAGCGCGGGGCAGCTTAGCTACCTTGTTCTTGTTGGGTTCACCAGAAGCCTTGTCGATTTTTGCAGCCTTCTTCAGAAGTACAGCAGCCGGCGGAGTCTTCGTGATGAACGTGAAGGATCTATCCTCAAAAACCGTGATTTCAACCGGAATGATGAGACCAGCCTTATCCTTGGTTCTTTCGTTGAATTCCTTACAGAACCCCATGATGTTGACACCAGCCTGACCAAGTGCCGGACCTACCGGAGGAGCCGGATTAGCCTTGCCTGCAACAACCTGAAGTTTTACAATCTTAGAAACTTTCTTTGCCATTTATTTTCACCTCCCAAAAAGGATTTAAAAAGGCTTTAATCAGATTTCTTCCACCTGATCAAAACCAAGGTCAATCGGGGTTTCCTCGACGAGAACTTTCAGACGGCCTTTTTCAGCATCAATAGCTGTAATCGTACCCGTGTAATTCTCGAAAACGCCCGAGTTGATGCGAACCACATCCCCAACCTCTACATCGAGTTCGGGTTTGAGCTCTTCCTCGCCCATGGACTTCAAGATACGTTTCGCTTCAGCATCGGTAAGCGGTATCGGGTGCTTTTCAGAACCAACAAAACCGGTAACACCGGTGGTGTTGCGCACAACGTACCAAGAATGCTCATCAACAATCATGTCAACCAGCACATAGCCTGGGAAGACTTTTCGCGGAACGACTTTTTTCTTGCCGTCCTTGATTTCGACCTCATCCTCTACCGGAACCACAACATTGAAAATCATGTTGCTCATGTTGGCCGTATGAATCAGGCGTTCGAGATTGGCCTTAACCTTGTTCTCATAGCCCGAATAGGTATGTACAACATACCATGCTCTGCCGGGATTATCCTGCCGCAGATTCATCTCTTCGTTTGCCATGCTGCCCTCACTTAGCTTACCGTAAAATGATGTGGAACAATCTTGCAAAGATGGTATCACAGAACCAGATAAGCACGCAGACAATCGCTACAGCAATACCGACAACTACCGTATAGTTAGCCAGTTCCTTCTTGGTCGCCCATGATACTTTTTTCATTTCGGCGATTACTTCGTCTATGAATTTCTTCACAGTTACTTCACATCTCCGTTCAATCCGCTAGAAGCGATTATTTCGTCTCTTTGTGCGTCGTATGTTTCTTGCAGAACTTGCAGTACTTATTGAACTCCAGACGATCCGGGTTGTTCTTCTTGTTCTTGTTGGTACGGTAGTTACGGCTATGGCACTCCGTGCACTCCAACGTGATATTGTTGCGCATCTCTATTTACACCCCTTACGCTCAGAAACTATGACTCTTTCATAATGTCACTAATACAATTTAGCACACTTGCAAAAGCCTGTCAACATAAAACCCTTGACAAGTTAAAATTTTTCTTAGCGACATATTTAGATGAATAAAACATAATAAAAACCCCTGCAACAGGGGTTAATTAGCTGATTGGTGGCGGCAAAGAGATTTGAACTCCTGACACTGCGGGTATGAACCGCATGCTCTAGCCAACTGAGCTATGCCGCCATATATATGGAGCTGATAACCAGGATTGAACTGGTGACCTTATCCTTACCAAGGATACGCTCTACCGACTGAGCTATATCAGCAACATTAACATTTGGTTGCGGGAATAGGACTTGAACCTATGACCTTCGGGTTATGAGCCCGA
>DJYL01000069.1:13342-18256 GCA_002448495.1 Pseudoselenomonas ruminantium
CGGGTTATGAGCCCGACGAGCTACCGACTGCTCCATCCCGCGATAACTTTATCATATCCTGTCAGCCTTGTCAAACTCTTTTTCAAAAGTTTAATTAATTGGTTGCGGGGACAGGACTTGAACCTGTGACCTTCGGGTTATGAGCCCGACGAGCTACCGACTGCTCCACCCCGCGATTTCCAACGCTCTGAAACATTTTCACATCTCATCGCTGCGCCGTATCGGCGGCTGACAATAAAAGATTATAGGGCATATGGATTTACTTGTCAACACCTTTTTTAAGTTTTTTTGAAATTTTTTCAGAAGGGTTCGGGAAAGGTTCGGGTTCGGGGCACAATGCGGAGGGAGGGGGCGGGGATAACTTTTGGCTGCTTATGCAGGCTTGCCTAACGCTGCCAAAAGCCATCCCCGCCCCCTCCCGCCTCACTGCCAGCCTGAACTTAGCGCTTCGATGCAGCCCCTACAACGATGAACTTCAACGATATGCGCAATAAGCCTGTGGGGACTGGTGATGTTTTCCGTAGCTTTTGACCAGCCTGTCTATGGCGAAGGAAAATATTACCAGTTCCCACAGGCGCCTTTGCACCACGATGTAATACGCATATTAACGCAATAAGCGCGGTGACTGGTGATGCCTTTCCGCAACTTTTGACAAGCCTGTCTATGGCGAAGGAAAGGTATTACCAGTCACCGCGCGTCTTAGCATATAGATGTAAACTGTAAACAGCCCAGTTTTATGCTTCTTCCGTTACTGCCGGTTCTTCCGGAAACAAATAGCTGTATCTTTCTTTGAACTCCGCCGGCTCCATGCGATAAGCATTGGCCAGTCCCGGATCGTCCAGATCGCCTTTTTCCAGACGCATCATGAGGCCGCGGGCAATCTGATAATGTACGGAGTTGATATTGACCTTGCGCACCATGGTCTTGCCCGTTGCGGGGTCTTTGATATCCTCAAAGCGCATCGGCACAGCCTTGTTGTCCTGAATGGAAATCAATGCTCCGCTATCGCCGGACATCAGGAACTGTACAGCAGAGTAGCCAAGCTGGCGGGCATAGTCGATATCATAAGCAATCGGTGCCGTGCAGCGCAGTTCATAGCCGATTTCCTTATCGATGATGCTGATCTTGATCCCCAGTTTCTTTACTTCAGCCAAAACAGCCTGCTTGAGAATTTCACCGAAGTCCAGTTCACTGTAACGGATATGACCGTGTTCATCGGTAACCACCGTACCCAGTTTCTTGAAGTCCTCCGGCGCAATCTTTTCGATAACGCCTTCGGCGATAACCGCTACACCGTAATTCTTGCCGGTAAGATAACGCTTCACAATAGCACCGGTAATGATGTCCACCACCTGCTGGAGAGGAATCTTATCCTCAGGGAATTCCTCAGGGATAATGGTCAGCGCTGCACCGGCACTTCTGCCCATGCCCAGTGCCAAGTGACCTGCCGTACGGCCCATAGCAATGGTGAAGTACCAGCGGTTGTTGGTCGTGCGGGCATCTTCCATCAGGTTTTCCACTTCCTGCGTTCCAAACGCTCGGGCGGTTTCAAAGCCGAATGTCGGAATCCCCTCCGGCAGCGGCAGGTCATTATCAATGGTCTTCGGCACATGCACCACATTGATGGTGCGGCCCATCTTGCGGGCATAATCGGAAACGGCTGCAGAGCTGTATGCCGTATCATCACCACCGATGGTAACGAGGTGCGTAACGCCCAGTTCCGTCAAGGTTTCCACCACCGTACGCAAATCCGATTCCTTCTTAGTCGGATTGAAACGGGACATCTTGAGAATGCAGCCGCCGGTCAGATGAATACGGCTGATGTTCTTCGGCTCCAGACGAACATAATTCTTCTCGCCGCGGGCAAGACGCGAAAAGCCATCATACATGCCCAGCACATCCCAGCCCTGACGGGTTGCCTCATTGACGACACCGGAGATAACACTGTTAATGCCGGGAGCCGGTCCCCCACCACAAACCACGGCAATTACATTTTTGATACCAATCATGAGAAAATCCCCCTTTGTTTAGTCTACATTGATACCAATTCGACTAAAAAGGGGGATTTCCTGCTACAATTTAGAATTTTTAAGGTTTAATGCCGCCCTACATGCGAACGCTTGGTGGCATTGGATTTATTTCTGACTTTTGCCCGGCGGCTGCGGTCATTGCGGCCCTTATGGGCAGCGCCCTTGCGATTGGCGTATTTGGATAAAGGCTTGGCTTTGGCCTTTTTCTCCTGCCGTTCCTTCTTTATCTCATCCATAATTTTGGCCTGCTTCTCCAGACGCTTATGATGGCGCTCGGAATGTTCCTTGCTAATCCGGCTCTTGATACCGGCTTCAATGCGGCGCAGCAAATCATACTGACGGGCGTTGACAAAGGTCACAGCCTTGCCGTTCTGCCCTGCTCTGCCTGTGCGGCCAATGCGGTGGATATAGCTTTCCGTATCATGAGGAATATCATAGTTAAAGACATGGGTCACGCCTTCAATATCGAGCCCGCGCGCTGCAATATCCGTTGCGCAGAGAATCTGCAACTCTGCCTTGCGGAAACGCTTTAATACCAACGCTCGCTGTACCTGCGACAAATCACCATGCAGTTCGTCCACCAGATAGCCACGGGCTGCCAGCGCCATCGTGACCATATGTGCCCGCTGTTTGGTATGGCAGAAGACCATCGCCAGATATGGATTGTCACTGTTGATACATTCGCACAAACGGTCAATCTTATTTTCTTCCGTTGTATCGAGGATTACCTGCTCAATGGCATCCAACGTGATGTGCTCACTCTTAATCTGAATGTTTTCCGGTGACTTCATATACTGTGCCGCCAAAGCCTTGACCCTGGCCGGCATAGTTGCCGAAAACAGCATAAACTGTCTGTCACTGGCAGAGGCTTTCAGAAGCACTTCCACATCTTCGATAAAGCCTAATTTCATCATTTCGTCGGCTTCATCGAGCACCACTTTATTTACATGGCTCAGATTGATGGTCTGACGGCGCAGATGGTCTAAAAGCCTTCCCGGCGTACCAATAATGAGCTGGGGTTTACGACGCAGTTTCTGTTTCTGCCGTTCAATATCCTGCCCGCCATAGATGACAAGGGAAGATATGCCCGCAGCCTCGCCCACAACAGACGCGACCTTAGCCACCTGAATGGCCAGTTCGCGGGTAGGCGTCACCACTAATGCCTGCGCCACTTCTGCCTGCGGCTTGATTTTTTCTAAGATGGGCAGCAGAAAAGCCAATGTCTTGCCCGTACCGGTCTGTGCCTGCACGATAATATCCCGGCCCGCCCGCGCCTGCGGAATCGCTTTTTCCTGCACCGGCGTAGCTTCACGAATACCGCGTTTGGCAAGTGTCTCACAAATATTTTGGGAGATTCCCAATTCCTTAAACATAGTCATTACGACGAAAGTACCTCCGCACCTGTTTCCGTAATCAAAATCGTCTTTTCCCACTGGGCAGACAGCGTCTTATCCTTTGTGCGCACCGTCCAGTTGTCCTTGGAATCCACGTAAACATCTTTTTTGCCCTGATTAATCATCGGCTCTACCGTCAGCACCATACCCGGCACCAAAAGCATTCCCGTACCGGCATTTCCCTCATGCGCCACAAAGGGTTCGAGATGGAAATCCTTGCCTACGCCATGACCGCCCAAGTCCGTAACCACCGAATAGCCGTTGGCATGGGCATAATCGCCGCAGGCTGCACTAATATCGCCTAAGAAATGCCAGGGACAGGCCGCAGCAATACCTCTTTCCATACACTCTTTGGTTACCCTGACCAAACGCTCTGCTTCCGGCGAAACTTCCCCGACCATAAACATGCGGGAAGCATCGGCGTAGTAACCATCTAGAGTGGTAGTGATATCCACGTTGACAATATCGCCCTCTTTGAGAATGGTCTTTTTCGAAGGAATACCATGGCAAACCACATCATTAATGGAAATGCAGCAGCTCTTGGGGAAGCCTTCATAATGCAGACAGGACGGATAACCGCCGTGGGATTCAATATAATCCTGAACGGCTTTATCAATCGTTGCCGTATCCATGCCCGGCTTAATCAGCGAAGCTGCCACATCCAGCGCGCCGTCATTAATCACGCCTGCTGCCTTGATGCGGGCAATATCTTCCTTATTGTTGATGATTTTCTTCGGCGGGCGCACCTGTCCCTTAAACACATCAAACTTGATTTCCTTGATGCGTTCATCAAAATCTGCATGACATTTCTTGTACTTCTTGCCGCTGCCACACCAGCAAAGTTCGTTTCTCTGCATAAAATGCACAATCTCCTTTAAGTTTTTTACAATTCTATTCACAATACTGTCCTATTCATAAAATACACAATATCATATTATAACGCCATTATGCGGATTTTGCTATAACTATTTTTTTAAGACCTGTTTGACCTGTCAGCTGCTAATATGATATACTAACTCCAGTTGTGTTTTCAAGTTGTTAAGGGGGTTTTTTGCTTGCGACTTACTAAACCATGCAGCCTGCTGGCTGCAGCGGTACTGTTTCTAGGCACTGCAAACGCAAACATTACAGAGGCTGCCAGCTTCCATCTTGGGGATACGGGAAGCGACATTGTCGAAATCCAGCAGGCTTTGGCCAGCCGCGGCTATGATGTAGTCGTGGACGGTGATTATGGTCCGGCAACCGAAGCCGCTGTAGCGGAATTTCAGAAAGACAATCATTTAGATGTCGATGGCAAAATCGGCAGCAATTCCTATCAGGCACTTTTCCACCGTGCGATGCCTGTTATCACCAACCATCAATCCTACTTTGCCGGCGCTAACGGCATTATTGACCTGGCGCAGCAGTTTTTGGGCGTCCCCTACGTTTGGGGAGGTTCTACGCCCAACGGTTTTGACTGCTCCGGTTTTGTCCAGTACGTCTTTGCACAG
>DJYL01000016.1 GCA_002448495.1 Pseudoselenomonas ruminantium
CATCAACACGGGCTTTGGCGAAAAGGTTCCCGTAGATGTGCAGATTCGTCCGGAGGATATTCAGATTTGTGCGCCCGAGGATGGACAGTTCACCGGCCGAATCAAGCAGGTGGTCTTTAAGGGCACGGTCTATGACATCACCATTGAGGCCGGCGGCTTTGAATGGCTGGTGCAGACCATTACCGGCCATGAGCAGGGAAAAGAGGTAGGCATTAAACTTGCCGCTGCCAACATTCAGATTATGGCAAAGCCCGAATCGGAAGACGAGGAGGCGGTGAGCGATGAATGAACGCCTTTCCAGCCAGCGCTTTCTAGCCCTGCCTTTCGGTTTATGGGCCGTGCTCTTTATCGTGCTGCCGCTGTTTTTTGTCCTTTGGAACGGACTAAAAGACGTGGACGGTGGCTTTACGCTCGTGCATTTGCAGACGGTACTTCAATGGGAGTATTTGAAAGCCTTGGGGCTGTCGGTGGAACTGGCGCTTATCAGCACGTTTATCTGTCTGGTGCTGGCTTATCCGCTGTGCCTTATCCTGCGGGAGCGTAAGGAGAGCCGGGGGCTGTTGGTATTTTTGCTCTTTTTATTGCCCCTTTGGATGAATTCGCTGCTTACGACAATGGCCTGGCAGACCATTTTGGAAAAACATGGTCTTATCAATATGTTCCTGCAATCGCTGGGGCTGCCGGAGGTGCATATCATCAATACGCCGCTGGCCATCATTATCGGCATGGTCTACAACTTCCTGCCCTATATGGTACTGCCCCTCTATGTAGCGATTAACCGCATTGACAACAGCATTATCGAAGCGGCGCGGGATTTGGGCGCGAATTCTTATCAGACCTTTCGGCGGGTGCTTTTGCCTCTGTCCATGCCCGGTATTGTCAGTGGTTCCACGATGGTGTTTATCCCCGCGTTGACCACGTTCGTTATCAGTGCGTTGCTGGGCGGCAACAAGGTTTTGCTCGTGGGCAATATCATCGAACAGGAATTTACGGCGGCTTATGACTGGCAGCTTGGCAGTGCGCTGTCCATGGTGCTCATGGTCTTCATCATCTTGAACATTCTGCTGGAAGCCTTTACCGATAATGGCGAAACGGCGCGGCAGACGAAGAAAGGAAGGGCATGATGCAGAAAGTAAAAAATCTTTATCTGGGCGTAATTGTGGCCTTCCTCTATGCGCCGATTGTGGTGCTGATTGCCCAGTCCTTTAATGCCAGCCGCTATCGTGGGCAGTGGACGGGCTTTACCTGGGAATGGTATGAAAAGTTGGTCGAGAGCGAGGAAATCTTAAATGCCTTTTCCAATACCCTGACCATTGGTGTGAGTTCGGCTGTTTTTGCTACGTTGTTGGCGCTTGTTACAGCGTTGGGCATGCGGCAGATGGGACGGCAGAGCCGCATGCTTATGCGGGGACTGGCCAATATCCCCCTGCTCAATGCCGATATCGTTACGGGTATTTCCCTGATGCTGCTCTTTTTGGGTTTAGGCTTGCGTCTGGGGTACGATACCATTTTACTGGCGCATATCGTCATCAGCCTGCCGTATGCGATGCTCTGCATTCTGCCGCAGGTACTGTCCATGGATAATGTTTACTATGAAGCGGCGCGTGATTTGGGCGCAACGCCGGTGCAGGCGTTCCGCAAGGTCATTTTGCCGGAGCTTATGCCGGGCATTGTGGCGGCGTTCCTGCTGTCCTTTGCCATGAGTGCCGATGACTTTATCGTGACCTATTTCACCAAGGGCGCGGGCATTGAAACCCTGACCACGGAAATCTATGCCGAGCTCAAATTGGGCGTGCATCCGGAAATGTATGCGCTGTCTACGCTGTTCTTCTGTGGCGTATTGGTCTTTGCGGCACTTTTGATGCTCAATTATAAGGTGATTACCCGCTATCGTCAGGCAGAGAAAAGGGGGCAGGCAAGATGAAAAAATTTTGGTTGGTTCTATTGATGCTATCCACTTTCCTGATGAGCGGTTGCGATATGTTTGCCGAGGAGGAGGACGAGAGCGCAGATGTGCTCTATGTCTACAGCTGGGGGGATTACCTTAGTGAAGATGTCATCAAGCAGTTTGAGGAAGAAACCGGCATCAAGGTGGTGCTTGATGAATACGATACCAACGAGAGTATGTATCCCCGCATTGCCGAAGGCGCCGAGGCCTATGATGTGCTTTGCCCTTCCGATTACATGATTAACAAACTGATTCACAATAACCTCCTGCAGCCATTGGACTTCAGCCAGCTGCCCAATGCCCGGGCCAATATCGGTCAGGACTTTTTTGACCAGTCACGTGTCTTTGACCGGGAAGGCAAATATACCGTTCCCTATTGCTGGGGAACGGTGGGCATCATGTACAATACGAAAATGGTACATGAGCCGGTAGACAGCTGGAAAATCCTTTGGGATGAAAAGTACAAGGATAGTATCCTTATGCAGGATTCTGCCCGGGATGCCATTATGATTCCTCTGCGGATTCTGGGCTATTCCATGAATACCGTAAATGAGGACGAACTTATGGCGGCAAGGGATATGCTGATTCAGCAGAAACCATTGGTGCAGGCCTATGGTGTGGACGATATCCGCGATAAGCTGAGCTCCGGCGAAGCGGCCTTGGGCGTTATCTTTTCCGGCGAAGCCATCAATCTGATGAAATCCAATCCGGATTTGCGCTTCCAGCCGGCACCCAAGGAAGGCACGAATGTCTGGATAGATGGCTGGGTCATTCCCAAGAACGCCCGCCATGTGGAAAATGCCCATAAATTCATCGACTATATGTGCCGTCCCGATATTGCGGCGGCAAACTTCGAGGAACTTGGTTACTCGACACCGAATACCGCTGTGCGGGAACTGGTGGAGGAAGATTTGGGCGAGTATGTCGATACGGCCTTTCCACCGGAAGAAGTCTACAAAGGACAGGAATCCTACAGTTACTTAGGTGAGGCTTTGGATAAACTCTACACGAAATTGTGGCTGCAGGTTAAAGTCGAATAAATAATAAAAAAGAAGGAAAAACAGCTCTTTTGTTGAATAATCAAAGTATAGATAATTTATCGACAAAGGAGCTGTTTTTTATGAATACCAAAGCAGAAGTTTTCAACAAGTATCTGGAAGAAAAGAAAATCGAAGCCTTTCAGGTAGAAGAAGTAGCTGATGATGC
>DJYL01000052.1 GCA_002448495.1 Pseudoselenomonas ruminantium
TAGTCATAACGGCCGGAAGTGGTCGTGATTTCGATAATCGGGAAGGCTTCCTTCTTATCTTCATCGCCCCAAACAGCTACGGTCATTTCCCGGCCCTTGATGAATTCTTCCACGAGAATTTCATCATTATAGGAGAATGCCTCCTTGATGGCGTCTGCCAGTTCTTCCTCTTTTTCCACAATATACACGCCGATGCTCGAGCCCTGCGAAGATGCCTTGACCACAACCGGCAGACCGAATTCAGCGAGGATTTCACCTGCCAGGTCTCGCTTCTGCTCGAAGCTGTTATAGGTGTGGCATTTCGGCGTGGAAATGCCTTCGCTGATGAATACGCGCTTGGATGCGGCCTTATCCATCGTAATCGCCGCTGCCAGTACGCCGGAACCCGTATAGGGAATGCCCAGCATATCGAGCGTTCCCTGTAAAAGTCCGTCCTCACCAAACTTGCCGTGCAGGGCGTTAAAGACCATCTTTGCGCCAGCTTTCTGAATGTCCATGGCAAAGGTCTTGGGATTGAGTTCCATACCCTCAGCATTGTACCCCTTTTCCTTGAGGGCTGCCAGTATTGCTGCACCGGTACGGCGGGAAACTTCGGCTTCGGTGGAGGTGCCACCCATAACAACTACGATTTTATCCTGCTTCATTGATAATCCTGCTTTCCAATTTTACTTATTGAGTAATTCCACTAATTCTTCACCGGTCTTATAGATATCCCCGGCCCCCATGGTGATAATCAAATCGCCATCTTTGGCTTCTTCTTCCAAATACTTCGCCAGCCGTTCGCGCTGCGGAATGTAGATGACATCCTGACCGGACTGCTTACGCACTTCATTTAAGATGGTTTCGCCGTTTATGCCCTCAATCGGTGCTTCGCCGGCACTGTAGATATCCGTGAGGATAAGCAGGTCAGCAGACACAAACGCCTTGCCAAATTCCTCGTGCAAAAGCTGCGTGCGGGAATAGCGGTGCGGCTGGAAGACGCAAACCAGACGCTGGGGATTAAGTTCCTTGGCCGCCTTGAGCGTAGCCGCAATTTCCGTTGGATGATGGGCATAATCATCAACCACCCAGACACCGTTTGCCCGTCCCTTGGTCTGGAAACGGCGCTTGGCTCCGTGGAACTCTGCCAGTCCGGCTGCCAGCTTCTCAAACTCTACCCCCATGGTAAGCCCCGTCACGATGCAGGCCAGTGCATTTAAGACGTTATGACGGCCGGGGATATTCAGCGACACATGCCCCAGCATTTTTTCACCGTGCATCACATCAAAGGCAATCCCCTTGCCATTGGTCTTGATATTCTTAGCCGTGTAATCGGCTTCATGGTCAATGGCATAAGTATAGAATTTGCGGTCAACAACCTTGGCGATATTGCGCAGGTTTTCGTTGTCAAAGCACAGCACGGCATAGCCCGTTTCCTTGTCCACATTCTGAATGAACTGCGTGAACGCCTTGATGATGTTTTCCATCGTGCCGTAATGGTCCATATGGTCATCTTCCACGTTGGTGACTACCGCGATATGCGGATGCAGTTTCAGGAAGGAACCATCGCTTTCATCAGCTTCCGAGGTCAGGTATTCGCTGTCCCCTAAAATGGCATTTGTACCCAAATCCGGCATTTCGCCGCCTACAACTACCGTCGGGGATACACCGGCCTTGGTCAGGGCCACGCCGAGCATGGAAGTAGTCGTGGTCTTGCCATGCGCACCGGCTACGGCAATGCCCTTGTACTCGTTGACCAGCGCCGCATTGATATCGGAGCGGTGCAGCTTGCGAATGCCTAAGTCACGCGCCGCCAGCACTTCGGGATTGTCAAAGGGGATTGCCGTGGACACTACGATGGCATCGGCACCCTTGACGTTTTCACCCTTCTGGCCGTCCAATGTGATTTTCGCCCCCAATTTTTGGAGGTTCTGAATCACTTCCGAATCCGCTCTGTCTGAACCCGTGACTTCATAGCCCAGTTCCACCATAATCTTGGCCAGCGGACTCATGCCGGCACCACCAATGCCGACAAAATGTATTTTTTCAATATCCTTTAGCTCTTTCAGCCGTTTCATTTAGTCTTTCTCCCCTGTATCATATCTATAACCATATCGGCAATATCCTCTGCCGCCTGTGGCTTGCCCAAAGCCCTGCTGGCACTGGCCATCGCCGTCAATTTGTCTTCGTCTGCCAACAGCTCCTGCAAGGTGCTTTGCAGATTGTCACTCTTTAACTCCCGATTCAGAATCACTCTGGCCGCGCCCGCAGCCTCAAGTGCCCGCGCATTGTGCTCCTGATGATTCTCCGCCGCATAAGGATAGGGAATGAGTATCGCCGGAATCCCCCGCGCGGTAAGTTCGGCAAGGCCGGTCGCCCCTGCCCTATACACCACCAAATCCGCCATCGCCATGGCCTGCGGCATATTGTAGAGGTACGGTTCCACCTTGACGTTCGGCACTTGAGCCAAATTTACGCCCTTTTCCTGCAAGCGGCTGATGATATCCTCATAATCGAGCTTGCCCGTCACATGCAGATATTGTACCTCACGCTGTTTAGCTGCCTCGACCAGTACATCCACCATCGCATTATTAATGCTGCGTGCACCGCGGCTGCCGCCGGAAATCAGCACCGTTTTTTTGGCGGGGTCAAAGCCAAAGGCTCTGGCACCTTCCTCCCGTGTTGCCGTAAGCACTGCCTTGCGGATGGGATTGCCCGTACAGACGACCTTCCCCGCCGGAAAATGCTGCGCCGCCTCCGGCGTGCCTGCCGCAATGCGCGTGACGAATTTAGAAAGAATCTTATTGGTGATGCCCGGCACCACATTCTGTTCCTGAATGAGTGTCGGAATGCCCAGCATACTGGCTGCCATAAGAACCGGCCCGCAGACATAACCGCCCGTACCGATGACCGCATCGGGCTTGAACTTACGCACCACGTTCATGGCCTTGGCTACCCCCACAGCGGCAAGACCTGCCCGCACAAAATTAGCCGGTGACAGGCTGCGCTTAAAGCCCTGAATATCCACTGTCGCAAAAGGGATATTTTCCTTGGGGATAATGTCGGCCTCCAGTCCTTTATGCGTACCCACATACAGGAAGCTGGTGTCCGGATATTTTTCCTCAATGGTGCGCATTATCGTCAATGCCGGGTATATATGCCCACCGGTACCGCCACCGGAAATAATTATCTTCATCTTCATCCCTCTTACAACTTGTTTACTAAATTCTTGAAATGACGCCCGCGCTCTGCCATGCCGTTATACATATCGAAGCTGGCACAGGCCGGTGATAACAGCACCACCTGCGGCGCTTTAGCCAAATCATGGGCGATTTTTACCGCATCTTCCATGGAAAAACCAGCGCGATGAATATGCTCCGTAGGATACCCCTGCTTTACTGCTTCCTGTTCAAAACGGTCAGCGGCGGCGCCAAGCAGCACCAGATCCGTAACGCGCTCTTTAACGCGGGTCAGAAAATCCGTCAAATCCGTCATTTTGTCATCGCCGCCCGCCAGCAGCACAATGCCATTGTCGAAGGTTTCCAGTGCCTTGATGGCCGAATCCGTATTGGTTGCCTTGGAGTCATTGTAATACTCCACGCCGTCCAACGTGCGGACGTATTCAATGCGATGCTCTACGCCGCGGAAGGACTTTAAGACCGGCACCATTTCCTCCGCGCTGCAGCCGGCCAGAAAGGCCGTCATCGCCGCTGCCAGCGCGTTTTCCACATTATGGGCACCCTTGATGCCCAATTCGCTGATGCTGCACAGGGGATAATCCTCCCCGTTCCACGCGATGGTCAGCATATCTCCTTCAAGATACGCACCCTCATGCAGATGCACCTGACGACTGAAAAAGACCACATGCGCGCTGGCGCGGTTTGCCATATCCTTGACCCGCTCATCATCGTAGTTGAGCACGAGGAAATCCTTGCCCTTCTGCTGAGCAAACATGCGCTCCTTCATGCGCTGATATTCCTCCAGCGAACCATGGCGCACGATATGGTCGGGAGTGACATTTAAGACCGTGGCTACATGGGGATGGAATTCCTCGGTGACCTCCATCTGATAACTGGAAATCTCAGCGGCGATATAACCGTCTGCCGGAATCTCCAAGGCCACCTCCGACAGCGGCACGCCGATATTGCCGCCCACGCCCACCTTGCTATAATGGCTTTCGAGCAGCAGCCCCAATAGCGTAACGGTAGTTGTCTTGCCATTGGTTCCCGTTACGGCACAGATGGGCGCTTTTTTGAGCCGATAGGCCAGCTCCACTTCACTGGCCACGCGGATTTTCCGCTTGTAGGCTGCCTGAATCAAGGGAATACGGGCAGGTACCGCAGGAGAAACGATAACGAGACTCACCCCGTCCAAAAGTTCCTCGCTCTGCGGGCCGAACACACACTGAATGCCCATATCCCGCAATTCTGCAAAATCATCGGTTAAATCCGCTTCCTTCTTGGCATCGCTGAGCGTCACCTGCGCTCCTAAACGGCGGGTGATTTTCGCCGCCGCCAAACCGCTGATGCCTGCTCCGATAATCAGTACCCTTTTGCCCGTTAAATCCATGGTAAATCCCCCTAAAAGTTATAACAATTTCAGTGCCGCAATGCTGCCGATAAGGCCTACCGTCCAAAAGACAAAGACCACTTTCCATTCCGACCAGCCGCCCAGTTCAAAATGATGATGAATGGGGCTCATGCGGAACACCCGCTTGCCCGTGGACTGGAAAGAAATCACCTGAATGATAACCGACATGGCCTCACAGACAAAGATAATGCCGATAAGTCCCAGCAAAATTTCCGTATGGGTGAGAATTCCCAGTGCCGCCATCGCACCGCCCAAGGCCAGCGAACCCGTATCGCCCATAAAGACCTTGGCCGGATGGGCATTAAAGCGCAAAAAGCCCACGCAGGCGGCGGCAACCGCTGTCGCAAAGACAGCCAGATCGCTGTGCCCCAGGAGCATACAGACCACGGCATAGGAGCTGGCAGCAATGGCGACCGTCCCGGAAGCCAGGCCGTCCAAACCATCGGTGAGGTTAACGGCATTACTCATGCCCACCATCACAAAGGGCACAAACGCATAATAGCCCGCACCAATATTGATGGAACGGTCGAGCACCGGCACCCAGATTGTCGTATCAATGCCCAGCATGCGCGTACCGATAATCATGGTGACAACCGCAATGATAATCTGCCCCAATAGTTTCTGCTTGGCCTTTAAGCCGAGATTGCGTTTCTTGACCACCTTGATGTAATCATCCAGAAAGCCCAGCAAAAAATGCCCCAGCATGATAAACAACGCCAGGATGATTTCCGTGGAAAGCGGCGCCGCCACGAGCGTTGCTATGGTAATCCCAAGGATAATCATAATGCCGCCCATCGTCGGCGTACCGCTTTTTGCCTGATGGCTGGCCGGGCCTTCCTCACGAATGCTCTGACCGAACTTCAACTTATGCAGTTCCGGGATGAAAAAAGGCCCGGTGACCAGTACGAAACCTGCGGCAATCGCCGCCGCCAATATAAAGCTATCCAAT
>DJYL01000155.1 GCA_002448495.1 Pseudoselenomonas ruminantium
GTCTATGGCGAAGGAAAAATATTGTCAGCCCACACGACGCCCTATCACATCAATGTAATGTACGCACTAAGCCCGGTGGCTGATGATGTGTTTCCGTCGCGTTTGACAAGCCTGTCTAAGCAGAGGAAATACATCATCAGCCATCGGGCATCTTAGCACTTCATTTGTAATGCACGCATTAAGCCCGGCGACAGATGATGCTTTTCCGACGCGTTTGACAAGCTTGTCTAAGCAGAGGAAAAGCATCATCTGTCGCCAGGTGCCTTACCGCATCGATGTTACACGAACCTCAAAACTTCCGTTGCCTCAATGCCTCATAAAGCACAATGGCCCCCGACATCCCCACATTCAGCGATTCCGCCTGCCCATACATGGGAATATACGTCTTTTGTGCCACAGCCAGAATTTCCTGCGATACGCCATTGCCCTCATTGCCCAGCACCACCACCGTTCCTTTGGTAAAATCCTGTCCAAAATGGGGCATTGCCGTCTCGTCAAGCGCCGTAGCCAGCAGCTGCAAATCATTTCGCCGCACAAAATCCGTCAGTTCTTCCACGCTGATACCGCTATATACCGGCACATGGAAAATACTGCCCATAGTGGAGCGCACAGCCTTATCCCCATACACATCCACAGAGCCTTTGAGCAGGATTACACCATCTGCTCCCACGGCGTCTGCTGTGCGGATAATCGTGCCCGCATTGCCGGGGTCCTGCACACCGTCCATAACCACATACAGAGGATTTTCCCTTTCTGCTATTTGCGGCAGGGAGGGATTTTTTTGTCCCATGACGAGCAAAATCCCCTGCGGCGTTTCTGTGCTTGCCGCCTTGGCAAACACCGCTTCCGGCACCTCATAGAGCGGACAGTTTTGACCGGTCAATTTCTCGACCAGTTTTGCGCCCCGCTCCTGTGCCATCACCTGACCAGTTAGCAGGCCAAACTCCACCTGCCAGCCTGCTTCTGCCGCCATTTCACAAAGCCTTATGCCCTCAGCCACAAAGAGGCCCATCTTTTCCCGCTGTTTGCGCTGTTTTAAGGCCGCCGCCAACTTGATTTTCTTGTTGGCAGGGCTGTCAATTCGTTCAATCATTTATACGCTCCTAACCTTAATCCCAATCACTGTCACCCTGGTGAAACTTACGCACAGCTTCCTCATGCTCAACCTGTGTCCGTTGAATGACTTCGTCATATCCAGTCAAAGCAGCAAAAGGGGCAAACTGTGCCGCCCGCTTTTCCCGTGGCATAGGCGGATGTTTTATCGAAATCGGATGCGGCCTGTGCAAAATGGCCTGATACCGTTCGGGAAGTTTTTCGCTCATGCCCTATGCCCTCCAATCTGGTTATTGCGTTCTCTGGTTGTCCCTTCCTCCCGCAGATTGCTGCCCTTTAAGATTGCATTCTTGCCAAACTTTTCCTTAATCGTCAGCATGGCATGCTGCAAGGATTTCTCCCGCTTGGCGGCCTGTTCCGCCTGCGCTCGCTCCTGCACCTTTTGCGGCGCGGTATCAAAAAGGTTCAACTGCTCCGCCGTTGCCTTTTTCTGCTCTACCGCCTCAGCCTCACGGATAACGTGATTAGCCGTGACCGTCACCCGCCGCACGAAAAGTTCCGAAAGCGTAATGCGCTCATAAAGCTCCCCTACGGCCTGCAGGATGACTTTGCTCGATGATGTATAGCTGCCTAAGTTTATCGAGCCATGTGCAGGCTTCGGCACAGTACGCCCATAATGGTCAATATGCAAGGGCCCTTTGTATTGCGCACGCAAGTCTGCCCGCTGAAGATTACTCACATCATAGCCGATATCGAGCACAATCTGGTCCGTGACCAGCCCTTTCGCCACCAAATCCAGCACCAGTAAATCCGTCATTTCCCAAACGATAAGCTGTGCCTTTTCATGGTCATAAGGCTCCTGTAAGACTTGCCCTGAGCTGATACTATTGCTTGCCGGCCGATAATTCTTGATATCTGCCATCGTGCAGGGCTCCCAGCCCCAGGCATGGTCAATCAACAGCTCCGCATTGACACCGAACAGCTTATAGAGCAAATCCTCATTATGATATTCATGGGCACTGCCCAACGAACACAGGGCCACATCCCCCATGGTAAAGAGGCCATGCTCCTGCAATTTTTTCGCATAACCTCTGCCCACCCGCCAAAAATCCGTAATCGGCCTGTGGTTCCAAAGTTTTTCCCGATAGCTTATTTCGTCCAGTTCTGCAATGCGTACACCGTCTTTATCCGGCGGCATATGTTTGGCTTCAATATCCATGGCAATTTTCGCCAGATAGAGATTCGTGCCGATTCCCGCCGTTGCCGTTATGCCCGTTTCCTGCAGCACATCGCGAATCATCTGCATGGCCAGCTCATGGGCTGTAACTTTACGCACAGCCAGATAGGGCGACACATCAATAAACACCTCATCAATGCTATACACATGAATGTCCTGCGGTGATACATAGCGCAGATAGATATTGTAAATCCGGCGGCTGACCTCCATATAGAGCGCCATCTGCGGCCTGGCCACCACATAATCCACCGCCATCTGCGGATTAGCCGCCAGTTCACGGGAATCAATGGAACTGCCGGCCAGCTTATGCCCCACGATTTTCCGGCTGCGCGCATTATTCACTTGCCGTATTTTTTGCTCGACCTCAAATAACCTTAGCCGTCCCGGCAGGCCATACGCCTTTAAGGCCGGTGATACCGCCAGACAGATGGTTTTCGCCGTCCGGGATGCATCGGCCACCACCAGATTGGTAGTCATGGCATTTAGCCCGCGCAGCTTGCATTCCACCGATGCGTAAAAAGATTTGAGGTCAATGGAAAGATATACCTTGCTCATAACCATTACTATAACATAAAATCGCCAGTATGTTCGACATACTGACGATTTTATGCGATATTTTTCTGTGCTCCCTACAAGACATTTGTTCTTTTTGGCTTTATCTTACAGTAAGTTTCAGAATACAAACCCATCTTTTTACTTGACCACGACCTTGTTCCCAGACAATTGCAGGTTGTACGTCTTATTGCCCGCCACCAGCTTGGTCAAGCCGCTTGGGCTCCAGTTGAACAGGGTTATGCTGTCATTTGTGTTGTTATTGAAGCTCATAACCAGGCTATTGCTGGACAGGTTCAATTTCACCTGGCTCTTGATATTGGTTACATTGTACAGGTAAAGAATGTCCTTCCTGTTTGCCCCCAGGATAATATCTCGCCCATCACCTTGGTAGAACTGTATCTTATCTATGCCCCTGCCGCCTAGAATAATATCGTTGCCCGTTCCACCACGCAGAGTATCTGTACCAGTCCCGCCATAAAGATAATCATCTCCGGCTCCACCATTCAATATGTTGTTGCCGCTTTGGGCATAGAGTTCATCATCTCCATTGCCCCCCTGCAGATTATCATTGCCAGCACCACCATACAGGGCATCATCTTCACTGCCACCAATAAGCGTATTGGCTTCAGCTGACCCCCAAAGGGTCATATCGGCTTTAGCCTTGGAGGCATTCACCGTATCAATGCTGGTATAAAGGGATTTATTGGCCAGATTGACGCTGCAGGGCTTTGCACCGGTGATGGTCAATGTATCGACCTTGGACGAACCATGATACCCCTGGCCGGTCACATAGCTCCACGTATTGGCCGTGGCATTTGTGCCGAAGTTATGGCGGACAGCCTTGCCATCGGTACTAACGATATCCGCATACTGCCCTTTTACCGCCTTGCCTGAAAGTTTCTGATAACCTGCATCATTATAAAGAAGAACATCCTTGCCAGCAATCTGCACTTTGCTCAATCTGCCGCTGGTATAACGGATTTTATCCTTACCTGCCTCAAAATCAGCAATGGTATCATTGCCATCATCCCGGGCATAGCAAAATACGTCATTGCCAGCCCCTCCATAAAGGACATCATTGCCTCTGTTGCCATAAAGCGTATCATTCCCAGCACCACCTTTAAGCGTATCATTCTTGTTGCCGCCTGACAGTGTATTCGCTCCTGCCGCCCCCGTAATGTTCACGGTCGCCGTTGCATCAGACGCATCCACATTATCAATGCTGGTATACAGGGAAGCCGTGCTCAAATTGATGTTGGCAGATGTGCCAGCAGTGACCATTAATGTATCTGCCTTGGAGGAACCATGATACCCCTGGCCGGCTATATAATTCCATGTATTGGCTGCACCATTTTTACCAAAATTATGGCGGATGGATTTGCCATTCGTTCCCACAATATCAGCATACTGCCCCTTCACGGCCTTGCCAGTCAATTTCTGATAACCTGCACCGTTATAGAGCAACACATCTTTCCCCGAAATCTGCACCTTGCTCAGGCTGCCACTGGTATATCGAATTTTATCCTTGCCCGCTTCAAAATCGGCTATGGTATCATTGCCATCTCCTTGGGCATAGTAGAACACATCATTTCCGGCACCGCCAAGCAGATTATCGTTGCCTTTTCCTCCATAGAGAGCATCATTGCCAGTATCACCGTAAATTTTATCATTGCCGGCATTGCCCTTAAGGGTGTCATTTCCAGCCCCGCCCTTCAATGTATCATTTTTATTGCTGCCCAAAAGAGTATTCGCTTCTGCGCCACCCGTAATGGTCATGGCCGCAACTGCCTTGGAAGCATCCACGTTATCAATGCTGGTAAACATGGAAGCCGTTGCCAAGTTAAGGCTGTATGATGTACTGCCACTAATATTCAGTGTATCCACCTTGGCCGAGCCATGGTATCCTTGTCCTGAGATATAGTTCCACTTATTGGCCTTTTCACTGACGCCAAAATTATGACGTACTAATTTACCATTGCTGCCCACTATATCAGCATATTGCCGTCCATCATTGGCCATTCCAGTCAATCTTTGGGAGCCCTTATCGTTATAAAGCAACACATCCCGACCAGATAATTTCACTTTGCTTAAACCGCCGCTAGTATAGCGAATTTTATCCTTGCCAGACTTGAAATCATTAATTCTGTCAGTGCCATCCCCTTGGGCAAAATAGAAAACATTATTGCCGGCACCGCCATACAAATTATCGTCACCTTTGCCGCCATAGAGGGCATCATTGCCATTTCCACCATAAATAAAGTCATTGCCTGTTCCACCTTTAAGGGTATCATTGCCACCATAGCCATACAAGGTGTTTACATTTTTCCCGCCCAAAATGGTATTCGCATGATCATTTCCCTTTATCTCTATAGATTTGGTGGTATTCTGTGCATTGATGGTCTTAATTTTTTCACTGTAATCTGCGGCATTAACAGTATGTCCTGCATAAGCGGACGACACCGCAAGGGCCGTCTTGTCAGCATTGTAGCTGAGTCCTGTCGGGAGCGCCACCACGCTGCCCAACGTAGTCTGCGTATTACCGCTCACCAGCTTGATTTTCGATGCTGACACATCTTTTAGGCCCTGCAGGCATACTGTAGCCGTTATTCCATCCGTATCGGTGAAATCGACCCTCAAGCCATTGTCATATGGATTAATATCTACCTTTAAATTGCTCAGAGACTTCGTTACCTGCAGCCTGTCCTGCATGATGTCAAAGTCCGTAATTGTGCCAGATGCATTAATAACATATGTATCGGCTCCATCACCACCAGTGATATTTCCCTCAACACTGGTGTTAATGTAGAATATGTCATTTCCCCTGCCGCCCCTAATATCAGTGTTATAGTTTAAGAACGTTTCAATATAGATCTTATCATCACCATCACCCGCATCTACAATCGTCCCACCTGTTCCCACCGAATACGAATACATATTTGCGCTTATCTGGTTTATGTGAATTTCATCCTGCAAGGATGTCCCATTAATCAGGGCATTGGAAGACCATCCCATAGTGTCATTTATGGTGATATGCTGCCCCATGCTTCCTTCTTGAGCAGTATATTTCCATTCGCCGTAACTTGGGTTGGTAATTATCCCTACAACTACATCATTATCAGTTAACTGATAACCATAATAATCTGGAATAAACTGACAGGAATATGCATTATTTATATCTGCATTTCGATTCCAGACAACTTTTCCTGCAGGAATATCAAACCAATCATGACCATACTGGTAAAAAACAACACTATTGAAATCTATCCGATACATCCCTTTTTGTGCCATAGCAAACACATCCTTTCAAGTATTCACATTTCCTCGAATTTTCCAAAAAATGTGGAGTGGAAAACCCTTATAATTATATTATATCAAAACGCCCCTTAACCGACAAGGCATTTATAAAATCACCAGTATGTTCGACATACTGGCGATTTTTACACGATTTTTATTTTATTTCATATCCGCTTTCCACAAGCCATGCAGGTTACAATATTCAAAAACCGCTACCGGTTCATCCCCCTCGGCAATCTTAAACACTGCTTCCGGCTTATCCTCAGGCGTCAAATGACGCATCATCCCGCCCTGCTTCGTCTGCACATGAATCCACTCAATGAGATGCTCCGCAGTCATGGGATGCACCACCGAACCTACCGTAACCTTCAACACACCTGCCTGCCGGTCAAAGTCAATCACCGGTACATGCTTTTCCTGTGCTGCGTCGGTAGTATTGGCTGTCAGCTCATTCATCGGCTGACCACAGCACATCATCTCTCCTTTGCCATCATGAATCAGGCCCGTAAGGTTACCACAAACGCTACAACGATAAAATCTGCTTGCCATACCTTTTCCTCCATTTTCATAATACACAAAACTGTTTCGACACCCTCATTGTACAAAACGATAATGAAAAAAACAAGGAATCCATTTTTATTAATATCCCCCTATGCGGTTACTTCCCGGCATGATATGATAGGAACAAATAGTTTAGGCGGTGATTTCATGTCTATAATCAATAACCATTGCGAGGGATTTTCTCCCAGCATTGACGAAAACTGTACCCATCTGATTCTCGGCTCCATGCCCAGCGTGGCTTCGCTCGGCGCCCAGGAGTATTACGCCCATCCGCAAAACCGCTTTTGGCCCCTTATGGCCCGTATTTTAGAGCAAAGCGACGCACCAACGGTCTATGCAGAACGCTTAAACATGCTGCTGCGCCATCATATCGCCCTTTGGGATTCCATCGCCACCTGTGAACGCAAAGGAAGCCTTGATGCCGATATCCACAACGAACGAGGCAATGATTTTTCTGCCTTGCTGAAACAATACCCCCATATCCATACCATTTGTTT
>DJYL01000030.1:0-201 GCA_002448495.1 Pseudoselenomonas ruminantium
CCCCCATATCCATACCATTTGTTTTAATGGCGGAAAATCGTTCCAATGCTTCAAAAAATACAATCAAGCCCTCCTAAACCGTCATGATATCCATTTTTATAAACTGCCTTCCACCAGTCCCGCCAATGCCCGCTGGACAATCGAGCGTTTGGAAGATGAATGGAAAATCCCTTTTACACCGCAATAGCAGGGATAATTCCG
>DJYL01000030.1:314-4767 GCA_002448495.1 Pseudoselenomonas ruminantium
TTATTACTCGCTGCTTGCCTGTTCAGCCCGACAACCACTTATGCCGGTTTTGGCACAGGCATTGGCATCAGCTTTCCAGCTTCAGGCTCAAGCACAGTAAGCAGTGGCAATACCTATGCCGCCCTGCAGTATGAAGCACTGACCGAAGAACTTTCTCTATCCGAAAAAAGCGGCCGCCTGCTGCTGGAACTAAAAGTCAGCAACAACGGCAACACGCCCTATACGGCCAGCCATCGCACGGGCCAAATCTACGATTTTATCATCACCGACAAAAACGGCAAAAAAATATGGCAATGGTCGGATGGCATGGCCTTTACTCAGGCACTAAGCACCACCACCATTGCCCCGCACAGCTTTGAAGTCTACACAGCCGAGCTCGACAGCAAGGCATACCGCAAAATCAAGGATAACGCCGTACTGGCTACCGCCTATATCCTCGATACGCCCTGCCGACTGTCGGCAAAACTGCCCACTCGCACCGCCTCAAAAAGCACACCGGTAATGATTCATGGCGGTGTGATATTCGGCAACGGCCGCTGGGTTGATGATTAATCATCCAACGCCAAAACGCCATAAGCCGAACAGCCGCCACAAAGCAGCACCCGGTCACCGTCTAATGGATAAATATGTAAAGCACGAAAACCGTTTAATGGTTCATTGAAAATTCTCTTGCCATTTGCCCGGTCGAAAATCAATAAATCGCCGCCTCGTCCCACCTGCAAAACATAATGTTTAGTTACAGCCCAATCCGCAGCTTTACCCAGCTTTCCTAAATAACATGTACGCAGTTCACCTTTTCGGTTAAACAGGCAAAGCATTTGGGGGTGATTTTCACCTAATGACAAACTGACAAAAAGATCATCACCCTCCAAATGAATTGGACGCAAAAGGGCCTGCGGTTCCTCTAAGCTCTTTCTAACCTCAGAAAGTATGACCTGTGTTTCACCAATAGAAGTTCCTTCCAGCTTGGCCAGACAAATCGTGTCCGGTGCACGCACCATGAGCAGTTCGCCATTAGGCGCTCCCACCATGCGATTGTATCCCACTTTCCAGGGAACACTTCCCCTATATGATTTTTTCCCATCATATAAGCCCAACATACCGTCCTTGCGTTCAAAGAGAACATAATCCCTGCAAACCGTGAGATTATCACTGCGGCTCTTAATTTCTTCTATCTCCCTGCGTCTCAGGTACTTGTCACTCTTCTCAGGCTTACTGTATTGATAAATTCCCACATAATTGCCGTTATAGCCGCCACTGCCCGAGGGAGGACGATATTCCTCTCCCGGCTGATAAATCGCCCCATGTGCAAAGACAGCGAGCCCTCCCGTACCAACAAAATCACGATTAGGCGGCGGGTCCGGCAATTTAAAAATCCGCCCCTGATGCCCGCCAAAGGAAAAGGTCAATGCCGGCTGTCCCATATCCTCCAGCAAAGGAACCGGCTTATCCGCCTCAACCGCCATTTCCGCACAGCCTCCTGCCAATAGTGAAACCGATAATACGCCCAGCAACACACTACAGAGAAAATTTTTCATCACCATCCCCCTTTTCCGTTTGCCAGATGTTTGATTTATCATTTTAAACTATCTTCTGCCCATCTCACAAATTCATCTGCCATCGCCAATGCTCTCTCTGCATGGCGTTCCTCCAACACCAGCTCATTCGGATAACGCATAGCCACACCATAAGGAGAAAGTATATCCGCATAATCATAAAACTTCTCATCTATATTGACCATATTCCTAATCTGATTGAGTAGTAAAAATATATCATGTTTCTTGGGCATGCCGCCCTGACTACCATACAAGACAATCAATGCTTTTACAGATTTCTCTGCCGCCTGCTGACAGTGATAGCAAATAATCGACAATGGTTTCGGATAGTATGTGTTAAAGAGATGTCTTGCTACCCCAAAATCATCTTGTGCATAACTAAGCCACACTTTAGCATCATCTATATTCTCATGCGGCATAAAGCAGGACTCCCTTATTCATTACTTCATTCTCAATCCCCATCTTCATCTTGCGTCCTTCAAAGCTGCTTTCCGTACCAATGATAATATCCACAGCCCGGCTTCTGACATGGCGAATAGCTTTGTATGCCTCAGCAGTCAAATCTACAAGGTCAGTTGTGCCATCTGCTACAACAATATAGAAATCGAAATCACTATCTTCTGTTTCTGTCCCCTCTGCAAAAGATCCAAAGAGATATATTTTTTTTGGCGACAATCTGCTGACAAATTGATTTTTTATAAGTTCAATTTCTTGTGTTGGCATAATATCGCCCCCTTTGTCACAATTTTATCATATTTTCATACGCAAAAAAAGCCCTGACCTTTCGGTCAGGACTCTGCTTGTTGTAATATGAAATTACACGAGCTCGATGATAACCATCGGAGCTGCGTCACCGCGGCGTACGCCGAGTTTCAGGATACGGGTATAACCGCCCTGACGGTCTGCGTATTTTGCTGCGATTTCGTCGAACAGCTTTCTTACTACATCTTCATCAGCAAGGGATGCGATTGCCTTGCGGCGGGCACTCAGGTCACCGCGCTTTGCCAGCGTGATGAGCTGCTCAGCAAACTTGCGGAGCTCTTTTGCCTTTGCTTCCGTCGTTTCAATGCGTCCATATCTGAAGAAGGAAGTAAGAATGCTAGTGAACAGCGCCTTGCGGGCTGCGGAGTTACGTCCTAATTTTCTGTAGCTCATTTATTTCCCTCTTTTCAATCGTTGTTTACTCTCAGCGCTAAACCGAGTTCCTCGAGCTTCTTCTTGACTTCTTCAAGAGATTTGCGACCGAGGTTGCGGACCTTCATCATGTCATCTTCCGTCTTTTCAGCAAGGTCAGCGACCGTGTTGATGTTAGCACGCTTCAGACAGTTGAAGGAACGTACCGAGAGGTCGAGGTCTTCGATAGTCATTTCCAAAACCTTGGAAGTATCGTCCTCTACCTCTTCGGGGAAGGTTGCTTCCTCCTCCTCGATTTCTTCCGGCAGACCGTCCATGCTCTGGAACAGCTTGAGGTGCATAACGAGGATACCGGCTGCTTTGCTGACAGCTTCCTCAGGACGCAGAGAACCATCGGTCCATACTTCAAGAATCAGCTTGTCATAGTCAGTTTCGTTACCTACACGCGTGTCCTGCACGGTGTAGTTTACACGCTGTACCGGGGAGAAAATCGAATCGATGGGAATTACCCCAATCGTGTCTTCCGGCTTTTTGTTCCGTTCTGCCGGAATGTAGCCACGGCCACGGGCAACGGTCATCTCAATTTTGAGCTTGCCGGTTGCATCAACCGTAGCGATATGGAGGTCGGGATTCAGGATTTCAATGTCGGCATCACAGATGATGTCGGCAGCCGTAACTTCCTTTTCGCCTTCCACATCAATGCGGATAACCTTCGGCTCATTGCCCTGCATTTTGAGGCAGAGCTGCTTCAGGTTCAGAACGATATTGGTTACGTCATCCCGGACACCCGGAATGGTGGAGAACTCATGGAGCACTCCATCAATGCGAATGGAGGTAATTGCAGAACCCTCCAGAGAAGACAGCAGCATGCGGCGCAGGCTGTTGCCGAACGTCGTGCCATAACCGCGTTCGAGCGGTTCGCAGACGAATTTGCCGTAGCGATTGTCTTCACTGATTTCCACAATTTCAATTTTCGGTTTCTCGATGTCTATCATCTGGAATGAACCTCCTCAATAATTAACAGAACACTATGCACACAGGCACAAATATTCATTATTTGGAGTACAACTCGACGATAGCCTGCTCGTTAACAGGAACATCGATTTCATCACGGTTCGGGAAACGCGTTACCGTACCCGTGAGGTTAGCCTGGTCAGCCTGGAGCCATGCCGGAGCGGACAGGGCATTGCTGCTTTCCTTCAGTTCTTTGAAGAAAGCGTTGGACTGGCTCTTTTCGCTAACTGCGATTACATCGTTGGCATGAACCATAGCGGACGGAATGTCTACGCGCTGGCCATTAACGGTGAAGTGACCGTGACGAACGAGCTGACGAGCCTGACGACGCGTGTTAGCGAGGCCAAGACGATATACAACGTTGTCCAGACGGCGCTCAAGAAGACCAAGGAGGTTTTCACCCGTTACACCCTGCATCTTCTTAGCTTTATCGTAGTATCCACGGAACTGCTTTTCCAGTACGCCGTAGATGAACTTTGCTTTCTGCTTTTCTTTCAGCTGCATGCCGTATTCGGAAACCTTACGGTTCGTGCGGCGCGGCTGACGCTTGGATTCTTTGGAACGACCGATAACAGCCGGTTCAATGCCGAGGGCACGGCATCTTTTCAGGGCTGGTACTCTATCAATTGCCATACTTTTACTTGCACCTCCTATTAAACTCTTCTACGCTTCGGCGGACGGCATCCGTTGTGCGGAATCGGAGTAACATCTTTGATCATGTTTACTTCGAGGCCAGTTGCCTGCAGGGA
>DJYL01000223.1 GCA_002448495.1 Pseudoselenomonas ruminantium
GAGGTGCCTTAGCCGTAAATATGAATTTAGAAAAAAGAAAGGTGGTACTGCTACTGCCTCTGCAAACATAGAAAAGCAAAAGTTAAAGGTACAGATACTTCATCAGCGTATAACAAGAATCCGAGAGGATTATGAAAACAAAACGGTTCACGAAATAGTAAAGCAAAAACCACGCTTCATTACTGTGGAAGATTTGAATGTTAAAGGCATGATGAAGAATCGACATCTGGCAAAAGCTGTAGTGGCGCAGAGATTCAACCACCTGTTAGCCAAACTAAAACGCAAGGCAGAAATAATAGGTATTGAATTTCGAGAAGTTGATATATTCTATTCAAGTTCTAAAACCTGTCATTCTTGTGGACATATACACAAAGGTCTAAAACTTAAAGACAGAGTATATGTTTGCCCTGAATGTGGTTATACGGCGGATAGAGATTACAATGCTTCGCTTAATTTGCGAGATGCTAAAGAATATCGGGTAGCTTAACAACATAAGTTCCGATATGTGTACCGATGGCTAGTCGGGAACAGACTTGCCTCCTTGCGTAGCAAGGAGTGTGATGTCAACGCCTTCGGAGTATCATACCAACGTCAGTAGCCTGTCCTTCGGGTCGGCGAGGACGGATACGATGAACAAGGAATATTTCTAAGACATATACACTTTTGTCTATGTTTTTAGTAGCAGAGCTGATACTATGGCATATGATTACAAGGAGCTCAAAGCCCACGGTTTTATGCAGCAGAAACAGTCCGGCTGTTTTTCCATGCGCTTAAAGAGCGTGGGTGGCAGGTTCACCGCTGCCCAGCTGCAGACCGTGCAGGAAGTGGCGGAAAAATTTGGCGAAGGCTATGTGCATCTGACATCCCGTCAGGGCATTGAGATTCCCTTTATCAAAGAGCAGGATATCGAGGAAGTCAAAAAGGCTTTGGCAGCGGGCGGGCTGGCCACGGGCTTTTGCGGTGCGCAGGTGCGTACGATTACCGCCTGTCAGGGCAATGCTGTCTGCCGTTCGGGCCTGATTGATACGGCAAAATTGGCTGAAGAATTTGCCGAGCGCTATGCAGGCAAAATGCTGCCGCATAAGTTCAAGGTAGGATTTACGGGCTGTCACAACAACTGCCTGAAAACCGAGGAAAACGATATTGGCATCAAGGGCGGTGTAAAACCCTTGTGGCAGAAGGATAAGTGCAAACTCTGCGGCGCCTGCGTAAAAGTCTGTCCGCGCGGAGCTTTATCCATTGACCGCGAAAAGGGCAAAATCCTTTGGGACAGAAAGAAATGTTATTTCTGTGGCAAGTGTACCAAGGCCTGTAAATTCGAGGCCTTCGAGAAAAAGACCGGCTTTGTTGTGTCTTTTGGTGGACTCTACGGCAACCGCATTGCCATCGGCAAGAAGATTGTGCCGCTGATTTACGGCGAGGATAAACTGCGCAAAGCTCTTGATGCGGCACTGGATTACTTTGAACAGCACGCCCATAAGGGCGAACGCTTCCGCAATATGCTCGACCGGATTGGCTGGGAGGAGTTTACGCAGATAATCCGCGAGAGCCAAAAATAATTTTTTGAAAAACTATTGACATAATAGGTGTAACACTGTAATATATAGACATGCCAAAAACATTTGGCATACAATCGAAAAAGAGAAAAGAACTGACCAAAAGAATTGGAGGTTCCAGAAGCAAGACCCTTGGCATGAAGGGTGCTTTTGGAACCTCTTTTTGATGAAAGGGGATTTTATTTATGAGCCAGTACAAATTTGAAACCTTACAGCTGCATGTAGGACAGGAACAGCCGGACCCGGCATCGGATGCGCGTGCAGTACCTATTTATCAGACCACTTCCTATGTATTCCGCAACAGCCAGCATGCGGCTGACCGTTTTGGCCTGGCTGATGCCGGTAACATTTACGGCCGTCTGACCAACTCTACGCAGGATGTGCTCGAAAAGCGCATCGCAGCCTTGGAGGGGGGCACGGCAGCTCTCGCGGTTGCTTCCGGCGCTGCAGCCATCACCTATACGATTCAGGCTTTGGCTGCTAACGGCGGTCACATCGTTGCACAGAAGACGATTTACGGCGGCACGTACAATCTGTTGGCGCATACGTTAACGGAGTTCGGCGTGGAAGCTACCTTCGTCGATGCCCATGACCTTGCCGAAGTGGAAGGCGCCATCAAGGAAAATACGAGAGCCATCTATCTCGAAACGCTTGGCAATCCCAACAGCGATATTCCCGATATTGATGCGATTGCGGAAATTGCTCATAAACATGGCCTGCCGCTTGTCATCGACAACACCTTTGGTACACCGTATCTGATTCGTCCGCTGGAACATGGTGCGGATATCGTGGTTCATTCGGCGACGAAATTCATCGGCGGTCATGGCACGACACTGGGCGGCGTGATTGTTGACGGCGGCAGCTTTGACTGGAAGGCCAGTGGCAAGTATCCGGGCATTGCTGACCCAAACCCCAGCTATCATGGTGTATCCTTTGCCGATGTGGCTGGCCCGGCTGCCTTTGTAACCTATGTAAGAGCCATCCTGCTGCGTGACCTGGGCGGTGCGATTTCCCCGTTCAATGCGTTCCTGCTCCTGCAGGGCGTGGAAACCCTTTCCCTGCGTCTGGAACGCCATGCGGAAAACACAAAGAAAGTTGTGGAATTTTTAAGCAAGCATCCGCAGGTGGCGAAGGTCAATCATCCATCCCTGCCTGACCATCCTGACCATGCCCTTTATGAAAAGTATTTCCCGAACGGCGGTGCATCCATCTTTACGTTCGAAATCAAGGGCGGCAAAGAAGCGGCTTGGAAATTTATCGACAATCTGGAAATCTTCTCCCTGCTCGCCAATGTAGCGGACGTCAAGAGCCTGGTCATTCATCCGGCGTCTACGACGCATTCTCAGCTGACAGATGAAGAACTGGCTGACCAGGGCATTTCCCAGAGCACCATCCGCCTGTCTATCGGAACGGAACATATTGATGATATTATTGCTGACCTTGAAAAAGGTTTTGCAGCTGCCAAATAATGCGGGAAGGGAGACTTTCAGATGGCAAAGATATACAATAGCGTAACGGAACTTATCGGCAATACGCCGCTGTTGAAAGCAAATAATTTTATTGCGGCAAATGATTTGCAGGCCAATATTCTGGTCAAGCTGGAATATCTGAATCCTGCCGGCAGTGTCAAAGACCGCATTGCCAAAGCTATGATTGAACAGGCAGAAAAGGAAGGCAAAATCACCAAGGACACGGTGATTATCGAGCCGACCAGCGGTAACACGGGCATTGGGCTGGCCAGCTTTGCCGCAGCCCGTGGCTATAAAGCTGTTTTGACCATGCCGGAAACCATGAGCGTGGAACGCCGTAATCTCTTAAAGGCCTATGGTGCGCAGATTGTACTGACCGATGGGGCCAAAGGCATGAAGGGGGCCATTGCCAAGGCGGAAGAACTGGCCAAGGAAACGCCGAATGCGTTTATTCCCTCCCAGTTCACGAATCAGGCAAATCCTGCGATTCACGAAGCCACAACCGGCCCGGAAATCTGGCAGGATGCGGAAGGAAAGGTGGATGCCTTTATCGCTGGCGTCGGCACGGGCGGCACGCTTACGGGTGTAGGCCATTATCTGAAAAAGCAGAACGCTGCTGTGCATGTCGTAGCCGTAGAGCCGGAAAGCTCGCCGGTACTCAGCAAAGGGACGGCAGGCCCGCACAAGATTCAAGGTATCGGCGCAGGTTTTGTGCCGGAAACGCTGGATACGAAAGTCTATGATGAAGTTCTGCCCATCAGCAACGAAGACGCCTTCAAGTATGGCCGTCAGTTTGCCCATAGCGAGGGCGTACTGGTCGGTATCTCCGCTGGTGCTGCATTGGCTGCTGCCGTGAATCTGGCAAAACGGCCAGAATTTAAGGGCAGGAACATTGTCGTACTGTTGCCGGATACCGGAGACAGATATCTCTCCACGGAACTCTTTAACGATTAACCTCTCAATCCAATATAAAATGGCACTGTCTGAAAAATTCTTGGACAGTGCCATTTGTATTAGAGCAGGTCGGTTAATTTCTTGCCATAAAAAAAATCATGTACGAGACTGCTGTATTCCTTCCATAAAGGGAGAGTTTTGCAAATGTTTGTGCGGGTGCATTCATAATTGGGGTCAGCAAGGCAAGCCACAGGAGAAAGGGAACCTTCCATCAGTTCGATGATTTCGCCAACATTGTATTCCTGCGGGCGGCGGCAGAGTTTATAACCGCCGCCTTTGCCGCTGGCACCAACCAGCATACCGGCAGCAACCAAATCCTTGACGATAATCTCCAAATACTTCTTGGAAATCTCCTGTCGTGCCGCAATATCTTTTAAGGGAATATATTTACCATTTTCGTTTTCTGCCAAGTCAAGCATGACGCGCAGGGCATAGCGCCCACGAGTAGAAATCATGGAATCAGCTCCTTTATCTTTTTTGACCTATTATACTGCAAGGTGAATAGGCTTGCAAGTT
>DJYL01000231.1 GCA_002448495.1 Pseudoselenomonas ruminantium
GCGGATTTGTCCAGCAAGCAGATTTTGGCCAAGGTGGATGAAACGGATATTGGCAGCGTGAAAGTCGGTCAGGAAGCAACCTTCACGGTGGACAGCTTCAACGGCAAGACCTTTACCGCCCGTGTGTCCAAGATTTCCCAGACCGATACCAGCAACAGCTGGAATATCAATACATCCAACAGTTCCTCGTCCAGTAGTTCTTCCTCGGCAAGCGTCATTTACTACTATGTGACACTGGATGTAGATGACCCGGACAACGTACTCCTGCCGGCGATGACCGCCCGTGTGGAAATCAATACGGCGGAGAAAAATGATGCTCTGGTTGTACCTTTGTCTACGCTGAAAACCGATGCCAATGGTTCCTATGTTATCGTGAAGAATGCAGATGGTACGCAGGAAAACCGCTATGTGTCCACGGGCATTTACAGCGACGAATATGTAGAGGTTTTGGAAGGCCTTTCTGAAGGAGAACAGGTGGTCAGCACCTATGTGGCCAAATCGTCCTCGGGCAGTGCAAAAAAAAACAGCAGCAATCGCGGGGGGCCACCTCCAATGTAAGAAAGGCGGTAAGAATGCGATGACCAATAATGAAACACGCACGGCCACCATTCAGCTGAGGGATATCAAAAAGCTCTACAAAATCGGCGGCGAAACCGTGGCGGCTTTGGATGGCATTACCACCAATATCTATCAGGGTGAATTTGCCGCCCTGATGGGCCCCTCCGGTTCCGGCAAGTCCACATTGATGAATATTTTGGGCTGTCTTGACCGTCCGACTGTCGGCTCCTATAAACTGGACGGTCAGGAGGTGGCTGGCCTCAGCGATGATAAGCTGGCAATTACCCGCAATAAGAAAATCGGCTTTGTCTTTCAGAACTTCAATCTGCTCTCCCGCATCTCGGCACTTGAAAATGTGGCTCTGCCTCTGGTTTATGCCGGTGTAGGGCGCAAGGAAAGACTGGAAAAGGCCATGCACTTTTTGGAAGCGGTGGGACTGGCAGACAGGGCTGAGCATCAGCCGAATGAGCTTTCCGGCGGTCAGCGGCAGAGAGTGGCGATTGCGCGGGCGCTCGTTAACGACCCGCATATCATCATGGCTGACGAGCCGACAGGCAACCTCGATACCAAATCCACCAAGGAAATCATGGAGATTTTCCAGAAGATGCACGGTATGGGCAGGACGATTATCCTCGTCACCCATGAACCGGAAATTGCCGCCTGCGCCAGCCGTCAGCTGCTGGTGCGGGATGGGAAAATCACCCGTGACGAAGGAAGGGGCGTGGTCATGGATGTTATTTAGTGAAAGTTTCCAGATGGCGCTGACCTCCCTCTACGCTAACAAAATGCGCAGTTTACTGACCATGCTGGGCATCATCATCGGTGTGGGGGCGGTTATTGCTCTCGTGTCTGTGGGCATGGGCGTGCGCAGTAATGTCACAAGTTCCATCGCCAGTCTTGGCTCCAATATGCTGATTGTTTCGCCCGGTTCTTCCAACCGCGGCGGCGTGCGCGGGGCAGCCGGCTCCATGCAGACACTTAAATATGACGATGCCAAGGCGATTAAAGACAAAATCAAAAATATTGATTATGTGTCTCCGTCCGTGTCCTCGTCCTATCAGATTGTCTATGGCAATAACAACTGGAATACCAGTGTGCAGGGCGTGACACCGGAATTTATGTCCATCCGCTCGCTGACTATTGGCTATGGCTCTTTCATTTCTAATGATGATATGAATAAACGCAACCGTGTCGCCGTAATCGGCACCACAGTTGCGTCCAATCTCTTTGCCAAGGATAATCCCGTAGGCAAAAATATCCGTATCAATAACCAGCCATACAAGGTTATCGGACTGCTGGAATCCAAGGGTCAATCGTCTGTAGGGCAGGATCAGGATGATGTGATTTACATTCCCCTGACCACCGCGCAGGAACGCATGCTGGGCATTACCTATGTGCAGTCCATCAACGTGCAGGTTTCCAGTCAGGAGAAGATGGAGCAGGTGCAGGCTGAAATCGAAAATCTTCTGCGCTCCCGCCATCATATCCTTGCGGGCAAGGATGATGACTTCCATGTGCGCAACCTTACCAGCCTGATGGAAACGGTGAGCCAGTCCACCTCCATGCTGACTATGCTTTTGGGCGCGATTGCGGGAATTTCCCTGATTGTCGGCGGTATCGGCATCATGAACATCATGATGGTGTCCGTTACCGAGCGCACACGGGAAATCGGTATCCGCAAGGCATTGGGTGCCACCTTTATGAACATCATGACCCAGTTTTTGATTGAGTCCATGGTGATTGGGATTATCGGCGGACTTATCGGTATAGCTGTCGGCTGCATTGCATCGCAGATTATTGCCCAAGTCGGCAATTTCACTACGGTTATCACCCTTACGCCGATCATCATATCCTTCATGTTTGCGGTAGGCATCGGCCTGTTCTTTGGCATCTATCCGGCGCGAAAAGCCGCAAAACTTGACCCCATCGAGGCGTTAAGATATGAATAAATCATCCCAGGTATAGCTGCAAGAGAGCTGCCAGGGTAAAAAAAGGACCGTATGCAAAGGTATCGGTTCTTTTTTTATGCTCAACTATCAGCAAAAACAGCGCACCCAGACCACCGGCAATAAGACCGCAGACGACAACATTGAGCAGGGAATTAACCCCCAGCCATAAACCTAAGCCCGCAATTAATTTTATATCGCCGCCGCCAACGCCGCCACGGGTAAGGACGGCCAGCAGCAAAAATAAAAGCCCGCCGCCCAAAGCTGCTGCCAGATGATGGACAAGCGGCAGACCATCTGCCAGACAGAAGATAAACCCCAAAAGCGCAAAGGGGATAAGCATCACATCGAAAATAACCTGCTGCTCACAGTCTGTTACCGTAAAGAGCACGAGAAAATAAATATAAAGCAGGTGGAAAGCATAGCTGGTGACCGGCAGCTCATGAGATAGCAGATAAAAGGCAAAGAGCATGCCCAAAGCTGCCGGTAGATAACGCCGTCTGGTTTGGGCTTGTGCATAAATTTTGGCCGGGAAGCTAAGAATTTGTTTTTTAGCGGGATAAAGATTATCTATCCAGCGTCCGCCGCCGATAGCACCGCCCACAGCACAGACAACAGCTATAAATATTTTTAATAGAATATCCATTAATCTCACCTCAGCTACATTTTAGCGGCAGAAAATGAAAAATGCAAATTACAGGGGAAAATAGTCCCTATTAAGATGGCAATGCTCTTTCAGGGATTTTTTGCTGTTTAACGATAATTTACAAAAAATAAGGAAAATCTGTTGACTTATCATGCAAAAAGGTGCTATGCTGTAAACAATTTATTAGAGAAAATTTAAAATTTGTAAAAAAAGTAACGCTGTAGAGTAAAAAGTCCTAAAGACTTATTTCAAGGAATGGGGAAGCATGAAAAAGAAGTTGTTGGATTTAAAGCTTACGTACAAGCAATGGGTGTCGCTGGCGGCTTTTTTTAGCTGTCTGCTGGGGATTGTGGTGTATATGTCGCTTTCCAGTGCAGAGACTGCCGCCAAGGACAGTCCAAAAGTGGAAATGGTGAAAGTCGTAGTTGCCAAACAGGATATTCCGGAGCGGACAATCATCAAGGACAGTATGCTGAAAGTGGTGGAGATGCCCGTAGACGTGGTGCCGGCAGAGGCCGTCAGGGAGATAAACGAGATTACCGGCAGTCCTGCCAGCGTAGCTATTCAGCAGGGGGATATTCTGACAACGAAAAAGATTTATACCGATGTGCGCATGACCGGCTTTACGGGGACAATCCCACCCAACTGCCGCGCGGTATCGGTGGCGATTACGGATATAACCGGTGTTTCCGGTTTTGCCAAACCAGGCGATTATGTGGATGTAATGGTGGTTTCCGGCACGAAGGAAACAGGGCTTAAAGGTGAAGTTCTGTTGCAGAATGTACAGCTTTTAGCCATTAATAAGACTGGCGGCGCAGCAGATGAAACGGCAAAAAAATCTGCTGACAGCAAAGAAAGCGATGATGAAGGCGCTATAAAGGGAAATGCAGATGCCATGGCAACCGCCACTTTGGCACTGCCTTTGGATGAAGCCTTGAAAGTCGCCACTGCCTCCCAGAAAGGCACGATTTATCTGGTGCTCCGACCTGTTGCACCAACGGATATTTTTACGGTTAATACCGATTATATGATTCCCGCTGAGCGAAATACGGATGCGGCACCGAAAGTCAGCACTCCGCCGCCTGCGGCAACACCTGCTCCAGCTCCGGTACGAGCGCAGGCGCCTGCGGCTGCTCCGCAGCCAAGTCAGCAGGCTGAACAGGGAAGTCATATGAAAATAATCCGTGGTACGAAGAAGAACTAGGGAGGATTAACTTGAATACAGGTACGAAAATCGCACTGGGCATGGCAGCCATTACCGCAATTACGGCACCGGCTCCCGCTTATGCCTATGCGCAGCCGTTGTGGCTGGGGGTCAATCAGTCGTATTATCTGAGCACCAGCAGCAGCATAACCAAGGTGGCTGTGGGAAATCCCCAGATTGCTGATGTACAGGAATTGAGCGATTTTGCGATTAACATTGTGGCGGTCAAACAGGGAACGACAACGATAAACGTCTGGACAGCTGACGGCATGCGGCAGGATTTCACGGTCAATGTCAACAACGAGGATAAGGGTCTGGCCGCTGCGATTGAACAGGCCATTCGTCTGCCGGGCGTTACGGTGCAGATGGTCGGCAACAGAGTGCTTCTGCGGGGAACAGTCCGCAACCAGTACGAAAAAGATTTAGCCTTTAAGGTTGCCTGCCTTTATGTGGGAGAGGACCCAACCGAAACCCAAAGCAATACGGTGAAGCTAGGTAGCAGTGGCAGCAGCGCAGTTAAGACAACGGTGACGACAGAGGAGCAGAAAGACAGCAGTGCGCGGGTTATTAACCTTTTGGATATGGAGAATCCTGACCAAATAAATATGGAAGCAATGGTCATTGAGATTAACTCTGACGATGCGAAAAAACTCGGTGTTACCTATTCATCACCAACTACAGATGGTAGTGATGGTATAACCATGAACGACCCGGGTACATTCTATGCTGGCGAAACCTATGGTGCCCAACGTGATAAGGGGAGTCATTGGTATAGCCGCAACTGGCTCTTTACCCATTTTTCCCAGATCAATGCGCAGCTGCGCCTGTTGATTGAGCAGGGAAAGGCTCGCGTGGTTTCCCGCCCCAATATCACAACCATGAGCGGAAAGTCGGCAGGTATTCTGGTCGGCGGGCAGATTCCCTATCCCGTGGCCTCGTCTTCAAGTAATAACATCACCGTAGAATATAAGCCCTATGGCATTACGTTGAACCTGCTCAATCCGACTGTGGACAGACAGGGAAATGTGCAGGCAAAGATCAATGCGGAGGTCAGCCGTTTGGACTGGTCAAACAGCGTTACAACCAACGGGTATAAAATGCCGGGACTGTCAACGCGTTCTGCGCAGACGGAGGTAACGATTCCTTCGGGGATGACCATGGCAATCGGTGGCCTGCTCAATTCTGAGGACAGCAAGAGTATTCAGAAACTGCCTTTGTTAGGTGATATTCCGATTTTGGGTGAGTTATTCAAATATCATAATGACAGCCGTCAGAAATCGGAAATTATGATTTTGCTTACGCCGCGGGTGGTTAATGAACGCACAGAGGTCAAGATGTCTACCAAGATGGCGGAGACCTTCAACGACAGCCGTCGGGAAGTGCGGGATATGCAAAGCGTTGATGTGAATGGCCCTATTCCTGAGAAACCGCAGAAAAAAGCAGCCGTTCAGGAAGAAGTCAGCACCTTGGATAACATCATGCCGGTAAGCGGCAGCGAGAGTAAATAAGGAGACATCATGGGTGTATTTACACAGGAAATAAATGGTGTTGTCATCACCTTTTTCAGCACAGCTTCGGCAGTGGGTAAGACCCTTATCAGCACGAACATGGCTTCGGAGCTGGCGCGTCAAGGGAAAAAAGTCTGTTTGGTGGACTTTGACCTGCAGTTTGGGGATGTGAGCAATTATTTGCAGCTTTTGCCCCAGCGCACGGCCTATGACTTGCAACAGGCCATGAACTTGCAGGGAAATGCTGTACGCGCCGAGGAATTTCTGACTCCGTACGAATACCACAATGTGGTCTTTTATGTGTTGGCTGCTCCGGCAAAACTCGAAGAAGCCTATAACATTGACGCAGACAAAGCCATGGACATGGTGCGTCAGCTGCAAAAGGTCTTTGATTATGTGCTGGTGGATACGACGTCCACCTTCAGTAAGCTGAATCTGGCTTTATTGGATTTATCCACCATTGTCAGCTTTTTGGGGATTGTGGATTTTATTCCCACCATTAAGAATATGAAAATCGGTTCGGAAACCTTGAAGAAGATGAACTACGACAAGAACAAGATTCGTTTGATTCTGAATCGCAGCAACGCCAAGACCCGCATCAGCATTGAAGATGTGGAAAATCTCTTGGGCGAACCGTTTTATCACATCCTGCCCAATGATTTTCAGGCGGCCAGCCGTTCGATTAAGGACGGCGTACCCTTGGTCCTGCGCTCCGGCGGCAGTGAACTGGGTGAGGCTTTGCGGGATTTGGTGGCACGTTATACCAACCGTGTCTATGATGATACGGTGGACGAACATGTGCCGGAATCATGGCTGGCACGGATTTTTGGCTGAAAGGAGATAAACCGTGGATTACCGTGTACTATTAATGGAGTCTGACCGGTTGATGCTCGAACGGCTCAGTCAAGTAATCAATGATACGCCAAACTTTTCCCTGGCGGCGCGCTTCCAAAACGTCAGTGACGCACTGGGACAGGGGGCGGTCTTTAATCCCAATCTAATCCTGCTCGACATTGAGCAGCCCGATGGCATGGGCTTAATTGACCAGTTTAAGCGGGCCTATCCTACGGCGGCGATTCTCTGCATGGGAGAAAAATGGCAGGCCGAAAATGCCAGCCAGAGCGTGAAGGCTGGGGCAAAGGGCTATATCATAAAGCCCTTCACCGGCATGGAATTGCAGGAAACCGTAGAGACGTTTTCCCGTCTGGGCGGCGATGCCGGTGCAGAAACCTTGGTCTTTTTCAGTCCCAAGGGCAAGAGTGGCAAAACGACATTGATTGCGAATCTGGCGATGTCCTTGGCCCGCAAGACACGGGAACCGGTGGGCATCATTGATGCGGATTTGCAGTTCGGCGATATGGCGGTGTTCTTCAATTTGGCTCCACAGACTACGATTGTGGAGGCTGTGCGGGATGCAAGATTCTTGTCACCGGCCTCGCTGCGTTCGTATTTTATGCCGGTGGCGCCGAATGTCAGTGTGCTTTGCGGCACGCCGACGCCTAATATGATGGACAAAATCGCCATTGACAAGCTGGAAAATCTCATTGCCATGAGCCGCAGCCTGTTCCGCTATGTCCTCATTGATGTGCCAGCAGGGTTTAATCCGACTTCGATTGCAGCGGCGGAAGGCTCAAGTACCACCTTTATGGTGACGATGATAAACGGCGCTTACGAAATTGACCATACCAAGCGGGCATTGGATATTTTCCGCGACTGGGCAGATGTGGAAGAACGGCTCAAGGTTATCTTTACCCGTGTTGAGCCCTGTGATTCCCGTTCCAAAATGGAATTAGCGCAGAAGCTCGGCTATCCCGTTGCGGAGATTATTCCCAATGAATACACCATTGTTTCCGATGCGGCGGACAAGGGGAAGATGGCAACGGATATCCGTCCGGACAGCCCCCTGTCACGTCAGGTTGACCGGCTTGCCGACCAAATTATCGGCAGACGCCATCGTATAAGGTGGGCGGCTGTATGAGAATTGTATTAGCTTTAGCGGTAACCTTGCTGACGTTTGCTTTACTCTTTATGGTTATCCGCATAAAGACGCGTCAGCATAACGATTTGGTCAACCGTATGGAATATTTTTCCGGGGCGGCTGTACAGCTCCGCCAACAGCGTTTGCGGGGCGCCAAACCTGCGGAAATTGCCAAAGACCGCCTGCGCAACTGGCTGCGGCGGGCAGGGGGCTGGCTGCGGCAGATTCAGCATAGCAAGCGTATGGACTTAAAGATGCAGCAGGCCGATTGGCCGCTCTTAGGTTCAGAATACGAGGTTATGCTGGGATTGTTTGGCGGCCTGTGTGCCCTCATTATGCTCGCCGCTACATTGGAGCCGCTGTTTGCTTTAATGGCCTTTATCGGCGGCGTGCTGGCAGGGCTGGCGTTCTTGAATATCTATATCAAGCGCCGCCAAAAGGCATTTACCACCCAGCTGGGGGATATGCTCATCATGGTCGCCAATGCCTTGCGGGCAGGGTTCAGTTTTATGCAGGCCTTTGAACTGATTGCCCGGGAAATGGACGCGCCCATTGGTCGGGAAGTGCAGAAAGTTGTCAACGAGGTCAATATCGGCGTTGATGTGGAAACATCATTGGATAATATGCAAAAACGCGTCAACAGCCCCGACTTTGAACTGGTGGTCACCGCCGTGGTCATTCAGCGACAGGTGGGCGGCAATCTTGCCCAGATTCTCGATACCATCAGCGATACGATTAATAACCGCGTCCGTATGCGGCGGGAGATTATGACGCTGACGGCACAGGGACGGGCTTCCGGTGTGGTGCTGGCTTTGATGCCGGTGGGGGTAGGCTTTATCATGTCTCTGGTTAATCCCGCGTATTTGCGCCCTTTGTTTGAGGAGCCTGTGGGCAGGGCATGTGTGGCTGGTGCGATTGTGATGGAAATCATTGGTTATTTCGTCATACAACGCATCGTCAACATCAAGTTCTAATGGATGATAATCCTTTGGGGATTTTCATAAATATATTTATTTTATTTAGGGAGGATTTTTATCATGGTAGAAATCATTAATTATCTGAAAGCACGTTATGTAAGCGAAAAGGCACAGGGCATTGTGGAGTATGCTCTGGTGCTGGCATTCGTTGCTGTTGTTGCAACTGCTCTGGGGACGAATGGCGATCTGACGACGAAGGTTAAGGAAGCCTTTACTTCCATAACGAATGCATTTGCAGCTAAGGGCACAACCCCTACTAAATAACCCTAAACCCTAACCACTAAGAGTTAAGGAATAAGGAATAGTAAAGCGGGGGTAAGCTATGCAAAACAAACAAAAGGGACAATCCATTATTGAATTTGCATTGGTCTTGCCCCTGTTTTTATTATTGGTTTTCGGTTTGTTTTATATCGGCATGTTTTTTGCCAATTATCTGACATTGAGCAGTATTGCCCGCAGCAGTGCGCGGGAGGCGGCTGTTATAGTTGATAGCAAAGAAGTCGAAAGAGATTATCCATCCGTAAAAAAAAATTACGAAAATTATAAATTACCGATGGATATTTATGATTGGAAACCAAAGAATGATTTTAATATAAAAAATGTTAAAATTAATGAGAAGGATAGTTCTACAAATGTAGTAGTTACTATTAATGCTAGTTTGAACGATAATGGTTTGATGTTGCTTAATATTGTGAATAAATTGGCTGATATAACGGATATAGATACAACTTTGAATATAACTTATACGATGTATAGTGAATATAAAAAATAAGCGGGAGGAAGTCAGATGTCATTATTGACGCGTTTGGGGCGTAAGGATGACCAAAATCAGCAGGTGAAGATATTTGCCCTGCAGGACGAGGCGCAGGAATTAGCGGAGGAGCGTTCCTATCAGTCCGTCAAGCACCATGTTCATCAGCATATTTTAGATGAAATGACTCCGGCTGAACAGGCGGCATTATCCGCGATGAATCAGGACCCGCGTAAGGTAGAGTCCGTTATCAATAAATACTGTCAGCGGGCTTTTGATACGGCACCCTTTGCCATTCCCCGCGGGGAGAAAAGTCGTCTGATTGCCGATATCTGTGATGAAATGCTCGGCTTAGGTCCGCTTGAACCTCTTTTGCGGGATGACAGCATTACCGAAATCATGGTGAACGGTCCCCAAAAGGTGTTTGTGGAGCGTCTCGGCAAGTTGGAACGGACAGATATCAAGTTCCATGACAATGAGCATATTATGAATATCGCCGAGCGCATTCTCACGCCGTTAGGACGCCGCATTGACGAATCCTCGCCGTTGGTGGATGCCCGCCTGGAAGATGGTTCCCGCGTTAATATCATCATTCCGCCCTTGTCTTTGACAGGTCCTGCTATCACCATCCGCAAGTTTTCCCGCAAGCCGTTGACGGTGGATAATCTGATTAGCTATGGCACAATGGACGAAAAGATTGCGGAGTTTTTGCGTGCCTGTGTCCGGGCGAGAATCAATATTCTGGTGTCCGGCGGTACAGGTTCCGGCAAGACCACGACGCTGAATGTGATTTCTTCATTTATACCTGAAGCTGAGCGCATTGTCACCATTGAAGATGCGGCAGAATTACGTCTCCAGCAGGACAACGTCATTACGTTGGAAGCGCGTCCAGCCAATATTGAGGGGCAGGGTCAGATTACCATTCGCGACTTGGTGCGCAACGCCCTGCGTATGCGTCCGGATAGAATTATTGTCGGTGAAGTGCGTTCCGGCGAGGCGCTCGATATGCTGCAGGCGATGAATACCGGCCATGATGGTTCGTTGACTACGGCACATGCCAACTCACCGCGCGATGCCTTATCTCGTTTGGAAACCATGGTGCTGATGTCGGGCTTAGAACTGCCGGTGCGCGCAATTCGCGAGCAGATTTCTTCCGCGATTGACCTCGTTATCCAGCAGTCTCGTATGAAGGATGGCAGCCGGAAGATTACCCATATCACGGAAGTCCAGCATTTGGAGGAAAATACCATCACCATGCAGGATATTTTCTATTATCAGCAATATGGTTATGACGAAAATGGAAAGCCGTTGGGGCGTTTTGTGTCCACAGGGCTAAAACCAAATTTTATGGAAAAATTTGCGGTGAATGGTGTGGATATAGCAGAGGATTTCTTTGCCGCAGAAACGGCGGATAGGGGGGCATATCGCTGATGTTAGTCGTTCTTTTTTCACTGGCTTTGTCGCTGACGGCGTTTTTGCTGATGTTTGCCTTTATCCGCAAGGTGATTCTGCCGGAAAACGATATGCGGCAGAGAATTTTCGCTTTGGATGCGGACAACCAGCTCTTGGCAGAAAAGCAGACAGGCCGCCGCAAACTGCGGGAAATCCCCTTTATGGAGCGTGTGGTAAAGCCGGCAGGTGAACAATTTGCCGAGTCAATTCGCCGCTTCACGCCAAAACAGGTGCTGGCACTGGTGGAAAAACGCCTGATTATGGCAGGCAGGATTGATGAATGTACGGCGCCGCAATTCATAGCGGTTTGCTTTCTCGGGGCACTAACCATGTGGCTGTTGATGTTCTACTTGGTAAGTGACAGTCATTATTTGCTGATTCAAAAGGCTGTTTATATCTTGTTAGGCGGCATTTTAGGCGGTTTAATGCCGGTGGTATGCCTGAATACCATGGCACAAAAACGGCAGGAGCAGATTGCCTGTCAGCTTCCCGAAGTTTTAGACCTCCTGTGCGTCAGTGTGCAGGCAGGGCTGTCCTTTGACGCGGCGCTTAGTAAGATTACCGCCAGAATGAAGGGCGAGCTTATCCGTGAATGCAAGCATATGCAGGAAGATATCCGCATGGGCATGGTACGCCGTACGGCGATGAAAAATATGGCTGACCGCTGTGATGTGCAGGACGTATCTTTATTCATGACGTCTGTTATTCAGGCAGAACGGTTAGGAACCAGCATGGGTAAGACCTTGAAGAATCAGGCAGACAATATCCGGGAACGCCGCCGCCAGTACATCAAGGCAGAGGCCATGCGTGCGCCGGTAAAGATTGTTTTCCCGTTGGTAATTTTTATCTTCCCGGCACTCTTTGTCGTAACTTTAGTACCGACGCTGCTATTCTTGATAAAAAATATGTTGTAATCAGGAGTGACATCTATGTACCAATATATGCAGTTCCTAACGAAAAAATGGCGCCAACAGGGCGCCATTATAGCATTTACGGCCTTGCTTCTTCCTATGATAATCGTGGGAGTGGGACTTGCGGTAGATTTAGGAAATATCTATGTTCAATATTCCCGTCTGCAAAATGCTGCTGATGCGGCAGCGTTAGCAGGCGCAAAGGCCTATGCAGAGAATAATGAAACAGTGGATAAACATCCAAAGGCTAATGACAAAGCGGAAAAATATATACAGGGAGAATTTCACAATCTTGAGGATAAGCAAAGAGAAAAAATCGAAGATAACTATGAAGATGGAAAAAAAGATAGATACAAGGCACAAACTAAGGATGATATAACTTATTACCGGGTAAAGTTGATTAAGGAAGTTCCACTATACTTTTTAGGTTCATTCTATAAAAAAATCAGTGGTAAAAACACCTTTACCGTTCCTGTGTTTAGCGTAGCGGCGATACAATCAAGAGACGGAGGAAAGTCGTTTAAAAATTTATTTATATTTTCTAAGGAGTTTAAGTCTACAAACTCGGCAAATAATAGTGGGGAGTTAGGAAAACAAAGTGGTGGTGATACCCGAAATATAATACTTGAATCATATAAAGGGAGGATTTCATATACTGATGGTGAAGGGGGGATAAATGTAAATCCGCTAGTAAAATACAGCAGTCAGATTTATAATTCAAATTATAGAGATAAGATTAAAGGCTTCTATACTCCAGAGGCCAAAAAACTTAATGAAACGAAGAATTTGGAAGACATCAATAAATTACCACAGGCAGAATTTGATAGTAACGGTAATTTGAAATCTGGTTATTGGTCACCTGCTTTACCATATCCGTATGATTTTGAGGAATTTATAAATTATATGGACGGAAAGACAGTAAAAGCGCCAAGTCCGCAAAATTTTGATGATTTGAGTACAGATAGTAGACTTTTTAAGGATAATGATTATATTAGAATTAAAAAAAATACAGTAAACCCAACGATAAAAGTTAAAAAGACAAATTATAACAATACTACGCCTATATACATTTTTATTGAAGCAGGCAATGATATAGTGAAGGTAGAAATGGATGATGATAACGAAAGGCCTTTAATTATATGCGTGGGAGATAAGAAAAAAGACAGTTCTAGACCTAATGTGCATATTGAGATAAGAAATCATACATTCAAAGGGGTCATTTATGCACCATATAGCCGCGAAGGAGAAGAAGCTGGTGTTCATATAAATGCAGCGTATGGAAAATTTTATGGGACGATTGTAAGTTCCTATATAGATCTTAGTAGTGGCCCAGGACAATATGAGTATCGGGATTACATGGGGGATGCTGGAAGTTCAAGTGGCGAATCGTATAGCACGAATGGTATAGCTTTAGTCAGCTCTCCGGAAGGGCTTAATTGGGATTAATGCACGTAGGAGTTTCTGATTTACACATTAGAAACTCCTATTTTTTACGCTTTCAAACATAACGATTAAGGAAAATTCATTATGCGTATTTGATTGACAGCTCCTATAAAACAGGCTATATTTAATGTAACAAAGGAGTTGCAGGAAGGAAGTGAGCCCTTATGCAGGATAAAATGGCAGTCTTAGGGAATTGTGAAGATATGACATCGTTTTCCTATGCTGGCAGAGTGATTCGCTTTCGTACTAAAATAGTAAAAACGCAAGAGTTTCTGACTTATAAGTCAGAAACTCTTGCGTTTTTTACACTTTAGGATATAATGGTTATAGAATATGAACATTTCGTAGGAGGTGCATTATGTCTGACCTGATCAATCGTCCTGCATACTTGCAGCAGCTTATCGAGCATCGTGATGTGGAACTGGTGAAGATAATCACAGGAATTCGGCGTTGCGGGAAGTCTTCGCTATTGGATTTGTTTCATCAATATCTGCTGGACAGCGGCGTGGAGCCACAGCAGATTATTCATATGAATATGGAATCTCTGCGCTATCGTGACTTGACAGACTATCTGCCCTTTTATGATTATGTCAGTGAGCGGATTGCGTCAGCGGGCAAAACCTATCTGCTCTTTGATGAATTGCAGGCCGTGACGCATTGGGAGAAGGCCATCGAGTCTTTCCGCATTGATTATGATGTGGACATTTACATTACCGGTTCCAATGCCTTCCTGTTGTCAACGGAGTTTTCCACGCTGCTGTCCGGGCGGTATGTGGAAATTCCCATGTTGCCGCTTTCTTTCAAGGAGTTTATCCGCTTCTACGAATTTGCTCCGTCTGTTTCTGTGGAGGAAAAGTTCCAGCGGTATCTGCAATTTGGCGGCATGCCGATTCTGAGGGAATATAAATTTAATGAAGCACGCAGCAATCAGGCACTGGAAGGAATTTATTCCACGGTAGTCCTGCGGGATATCATGCAGCGAAGCAATCAGGTTTCCCAGAATATACTGCAAAAGATTATGATGTTTCTTTGTTCCAATATTGGCAGTATAACTTCGCCGAACAGCATAGGCAATGTTCTGTCCAATGAAGGAGACATACAGAGCGGTAAAGGAAAAAATATTGCAGGCCGTACTGTGGATAAATATATTTCCCTGTTGCGCAATGCCTATATCTTTTATACTGTAGGCCGTTATGATGTGAAGGGCAAGCAGCTGCTTAGGACTATGGGCAAAAACTATATTGTTGATTTGGGGTTCCGCAATATGCTGCTTGGCTATCGTGATGCGGATAGAGGACATATCATTGAAAATATTGTTTTCTTGGAGTTGCTGCGGCGGGATTATCGTGTATATATTGGCAAAATGGGCGATACAGAGGTAGACTTTGTGGCCGAAAAGCCCCATGACAAAATCTATATACAGGTAACAGAATCCATGCAGTCACCGGAAACCAGAGAACGAGAATTGCGTCCCCTGCGTATGATTCGCGATAATTATGAAAAAATCGTGCTTTCTATGGATAGAAGCTATATTGATTCTTATGATGGAATTAAAGCATTGAATCTTTTGGATTGGCTGTTAGCGTAGTTCCAATCTGTATGTCTTTTGCCTCCCCTGCGCTGACTTCTACCACCCCCCAGGCCTTCCAGCACCACGCCAGACCAATCCACGGCCTTACATTGCGGGCAACTTTCAGCACCCTGTAGTCTTTGTCAATGAAAATCGCATCAATGGCAAAGCGCATAAAGCACATATGGATGCTGTTGCAGGGGGCGATGAGCAGGCCGTGGCCTGCAGGCAGGCGTTTGCGCAGCATCAGGCCGCGGAAGCGGGTGAAGAAGGTATCGGCTGTTTTGATTTGTAATTGCATAATAAACTCCATTCCGCCGCTGTCGC
>DJYL01000209.1 GCA_002448495.1 Pseudoselenomonas ruminantium
GAATCCATATCGCCGTTGGTGCCCAGGTCAAACTTTACATCCAGATTGTAACTGCCGGTATCATCAGAGCTCGAACTCATATAGGCCATGCCCTGCGTGCCGTTGATCTGCTGCTCAATGACCTGGGCTACCGCCTGATTGATAACACTGGCGTTAGCTCCCGTATAGGTGGTGCTCACGTTGACCGTGGGCTGCGTAATCTGCGGATACTGGGCTATAGGCAGACTCAGCCCGGAAAGTACACCCAGAATGACGATGATAATGGAGATGACAATGGCGAAGATGGGACGATGAATAAAGAATCGTGACACGTTCCTCGCCTCCTTACGATTTATCCGTGATTTCCGTAGATTCAGTAGTGGAGAAACCCATTTCCTCAGGTGTCACCATGGTGACATCGATATCCTGTCCGGCCCGCAGCGTGGTCAGACCTTCCACAATAACTACATCAGTGGGCGATAATCCTTTCTCGATAATGTAATAACTGCCTACTTTTTCACCCACTTTGACATTTTTGGAAATGGATTTACCGTCTTCTCCCACGACCAGCACAAAAGCCTCATCTAAGAGCTGCTGTACAGCCCGCTGAGGAACCAGTATAGCATTATCCGCCTTTACGCCTACCAGATGAACCTGTACGAACATTCCCGGCAGCAAAATGCCCTGGGGATTGGGGATGGTCGCCTTGATGGTCAGGGAACCTGCATTGGTGGACAGGGCTCTGTCGGCGGTAACGATGTTTCCTTCAAAGGGATATTCCTTGCCGTTGCTCAGGTTGATTTTAATCTTGGGTAGCGGCGTGTTATCATGGCGGATATCTTCGCCGGTTTCCATAGCCTCAGCCAGCAGATTGAGGTATTCGGTTTCACTGACACTGAACTGTACATCGACGGGGTCCATAGTGCCGACGGTTACCAGTTTGGTCGTACCGGCGGTTGCATACGTTCCCACGGCTACATCATCTACGGACACTCTGCCGCTCATCGGAGCATAAACGATGGTATCATCCAGATTTTCCTGTGCTTTCCGCACGGCGGCCTGAGTAGCGGCTACTGTTGCCTTATTGCCATCCACATCGGCACGTTTGTCGGTCAGAGTCTGTTCAGAAACAGCTCTGTCCTTCCACAGAACTTCGTATCTGCTCAGTTCCTCCTGAGCATGACGCAGGTTGGTTTCGGCCTTGCTGAGTTCCGCCTGGGCAGAAATCACTGCCGTTTCATATTGGCGGGAATCAAGCTTGTAAAGCGGCTGGCCGGCGTAGACATAATCGCCGCCGTTAAAGTATTTTTCCAGAACACTGCCCGAAACACGGGCATGTACCTGTACTTCTTCCTTGCCCTGCAAATGACCGGGATAGTTATAGCCCACCGCTGTATCCTGCTGCAATACCTGCATGGCCTTGACTGGTGTCTTGCCGGCCTGTGCTTCTTCCTGACTGCTGCCACAGCCTCCGACGATAAAACTGGCTATGAGTGCTGTGGCAGCCAATAAGCTGCCGGCTTTTTTCCATGAATGCATATATGATCCCCTCCTTAGTCATAAACATACCGATATTTTGAATTTCAACAATAATTACTCAATTCCTGCTAAATGGCGTAAAATTTTTTAGAGTCAGCAACAGGGCAAGATTCCGGTGATGAAGTGCAGGGGCATTTCTCTGGGCTTGGATACTGTAAAAAAATGCTTTTTCATGTTATGATAAATTGGATAAGATATAGAATAGGTTCGCTGTTAAAAAACGGCTTATAGGAAATCCGGGAGGAACTTTACATGAAATATAAGATGATTGCTTTGGATTTGGACGGTACGCTCAATAATGATGAGAAGGTCATTACGCCGCGTACCCGTGAGGCATTGTTGGCGGTGCAGAAGCAGGGGGTGATTGTCGCTCTGGTGTCCGGGCGGCAGGCTCCGGGATTGCAGAGGGAAGCTGATGCTTTGGAACTGGAAAAATATCATGGCCTGCGTATTTCCTATAATGGAGGGCGGATTCAGGACGCCACGACGGGAGAAATCCTCTTTGACAGCGCCATCGACAACGAAACGGCGGTGGCTTTCCTGCGACATCTGGAGCAGTGGCCAGAATTATCACCCATTATTGATGATGGCAAGTTCATCTATACCACGGACGCGAGCCGGCATAAGGTTATGGATGAGAGCCGCAATAACAATTTGCAGGTCAAAATCGTGGATAATATCGCCGATGCCGTGGACTTTGCGCCGGTAAAGATTCTGACCGCAGCACCGAATGAAATCCTCGTGCCGCATCTGGCCGATATCCGCCGCGGCTTTGAAGATAAGCTGTCCTTCGTGCAGTCGGCTCCGTGGTTCTATGAGGGGACGGTAAAGGGCGTGAGCAAGAACAGCGCCTTAGACCAGGCCTGCAAGCGCCTGGGCATTGCACCTGCCGAGGTCATGGCCTTTGGTGATGCGCAGAACGATATGAGCATGCTCGATTTTGCCGGTTACGGCGTGGCCATGGGCAACGCCTGCGACGAACTCAAGGCTATGGCCGATGAGATTACGGCGACCAATAATGAAGACGGTATTGCCGTGACGCTGGCGAAACACTTTAATATCGAATAACAAAGGCGAATCGCCGACTCAAAATAGTCGGCGATTTTTCGATATGGACTTTATAGGGTAAAAACACGGACAATGGCTCTGGTGAGGATTATCGAGGAGGATTAACATGGCAGAGAACAAAGACTTACTTAATGTGCTGTGGAGCGGAGCGGACGAGCTGCGAGGCAAGATGGATGCAAATGAGTATAAAACTTACCTGTTAGGGCTGGTATTCTATAAATACCTGTCGGACAAGTATTTGGTAACGGCTTATGACCTCTTAGCTGGTGAGCAGCCGGAAAGCCTTGAGGAAGCCCAGCAAGCCTATGAAACAGATCTTGCGAAGATGAAGGCCGCAAACCCTGCTAAAGCACAGGGCTACTTAGATTCGATCAAAAATACCCTCCACTATACCCTTGAACCTGGTATGACCTTCGTGAGCATGATGAGGGACATCAACAATAACGCCTTCAGCCGTGAGAAACTGCAAGAGGCCTTTAACAAGATTCAGGCAGCTGATGCGCTGTTTAATAACCTCTTTTCTGACGTAGACCTCTACTCAAACCGCCTGGGCACCGGCGACCAGAAGCAGAGTGATACCATAGCCAACGTAATCAAAGTATTGAATGATGCCGACCTTATCCACTCGGAGGGGGATGTACTGGGCAATGCTTACGAATACCTTATTGGTCAGTTCGCCTCCGAAACCGGCAAAAAGGCCGGGGAATTCTATACTCCCCACGGCCCGGCACAGATTCTCTGCCGCATTGCCATGATGGGGCAGGAGGACAAGAAAGGCTTGCAGGTATATGATCCCTGCATGGGTTCCGGCTCCCTGCTCCTCAGCTGCCTTCACTATTCCCGGCATCCAAAGTTCATCAAGTTCTACGGGCAGGAGCTGATGTCTTCAACTTATAACCTCGCGCGTATGAATATGTTCCTGCATGGCATAGACCCGGACAATCAGGTTCTTAGAAACGGCGATACGCTGGATGCAGACTGGCCTACCGACCAAGTGACAGAGTTTGATGTAGTCACCATGAATCCCCCCTACTCTGCCAAGTGGTCTGCTGCCGAGGGCTTCAAACAGGACGAACGCTTCATGGACTATGGCGGCAAGCTGCCGCCGAAATCCAAGGCGGACTATGCTTTCCTCCTGCATGGGTTTTATCATCTGGAACCGACTGGTACAATGGCCATTGTCCTGCCGCATGGTGTTTTGTTCCGCGGGGCAGGTGAAGGGACAATCCGTCAGATACTCTTGGAAAACGGCTCGATATACGCCGTCATTGGTCTTCCTGCCAATATGTTCTATAATACATCTATCCCGACCTGCATTATTGTCCTCAAAAAGCACAGAGAAGGCCGTGATGTGCTCTTTATTGATGCTTCTAAGCTCTACCAGAAGGAAAAGAAGCAGAATGTAATGACCGAGGAACATATAGGTAAGGTGCTGGAGCTGTACAAGAACCGCCAGACCGTAGAAAGAATAGCAACCCTTGCCAGCTTCGAGGACATCAAAGCCAACGACTTCAACCTCAATATTCCCCGTTATGTGGACACCAGCGAGCCGGAGCCGGAGATTGACCTTAATGCGTTGTCTGATAGCATCAAGGCCAACAATGACAGCATCAAACAGGGCAAGGAAGAACTTCTCGCTATGATGAACAATCTTACCTTCAATAAGCCTGAAACGGAGCAGGCTGTGGCAAAATTCATCAAGGTTATGCAGGAGGTCTGACATGGGCAAGGTGACTTTGGAAAATCAGGAAAACTTCCTATCTGATGCTGTAGCCATTGTAGAAAAGGGCAGACAAACTGCTTATGCGTCAGTTAATCAGGCAATGGTAGCGACCTACTGGCAACTGGGAAGACATATAGTGGAGAATGAGCAAGGTGGTGCTGAACGGGCAGAGTATGGGAAAAAAATGATAACCAGCTTGGCGCACACACTGACGGGAATATATGGAAAAAGCTACAATGCGCGTAATTTGTATTATTTTTGTCAGTTTTATCAACTTTTCCCCAGAGAAGAAATTTTGAACGCGCGAGTTCAAAATCTGACATGGACACATTTTCGTCATTTACTCAGGGTTGACAATAAGAAAGCTCGAAATTGGTATATGAATGAAGCGGCGCAAGAACAATGGAGCGTAAGAACCCTTGACCGCAATATCAGTTCTCAATATTATGAACGACTGTTGTTATCACAGCGCAAGGAACCTGTCATACAGGAAATGCAGGAGAAAACAGCCAATCTTCAGCAGGATAAAATGGAATTCATCAAGAATCCTGTGGTGGCAGAGTTTTTGGGGCTGACACCAAATGCAGATTTTACCGAAAGCGAACTGGAAGGGGCTATAATAATGCACCTGTCCAAGTTTTTGATGGAGCTGGGCAAGGGTTACGCCTTTGTAGCAAGACAGCAGCATATCAGAACGGATGCTGGCAATGATTATTTTATTGACCTCGTGTTCTACAATTACATCTTGAAATGTTTTGTTCTCATTGACCTCAAGACTACGAAGATTTCTTATCAAGACGTAGGGCAAATGGATATGTATTTGCAAATATATGACAATGAGCGCAAACAGCCGGATGATAACCCTACGATAGGGATTATTCTCTGCTCGGAAACAGATGGAGATGTGGCCAGATATTCGACAATGGCAAAAAATGACCAACTCTATGCCGCTAAATACAAATTGTGCTTGCCTACGCAGGAAGAACTAAAGAGGGAAATCGAACGGCAAAAAGAGATTTTTCGGTTGGAAAAAGGCGGTAGCGGTGATGTGTGAAATGAAAGAACCTGTTATTCGATTCAAAGGGTATACTGATGAGTGGGAACAGCGGAAATTGGGGGAGTTAGTCAATATAGGTGATATTGACCATAGAATGCCTAAAACAGTGGAGTGTGGTATTCCTTATTTAATGACAGGTGATTTTTGTGGTATCAATGAGCTGAATTTTGATGGTGTAAAACATATATCAGAAGAAGATTATGAACAGTTATCTCGAAAAATTAAGCCTGAAAAAAATGATATATTATTTGCACGGTATGCTTCAGTAGGTGCTGTTAGATATGTTGATTTTACGGACAAGTTCCTTATATCTTATTCATGTGCTATTATCAAGCATGGAGATAAGATTGATTCAAAGTATCTCTATCATTATCTGACAAGCGATATAGCTCAACGGCAAATAGCGCTAGAGATTAACACAGGGTCACAGGCTAATATTGGTATTGACTCTATGAAAAATAACATATTAGTCCAGATGCCATGTGTTGATGAACAACGTACAGTTGCAAGTTATTTAGATAGTCTTGATAACCTTATCACCCTTCATCAGCGTAAGTGTGACGATTTGCAGGAAGTCAAGAAATATATGCTGCAAAAATTGTTCCCTCAAAATGGAGCAAAAATCCCGGAAATTAGATTTCCAGGATTTACTGGCGAATGGGTTCAGCGGAAGTTAGGGGACATTGCAACATCATTCGATTATGGACTTAACGCTGCTGCCAAGGAGTATGATGGAACCAACGCATATATTCGTATAACGGATATTGATGATGATTCGCATAGCTTTATAAGTGATGGCATAACCTCACCAGATACAGATTTATCAAAAGCTGATGACTATAAGGTAGCTGAAGGGGACATTCTGTTTGCTAGAACAGGTGCCAGTGTAGGCAAAAGCTATATTTATAAGCCGTCTGATGGTCTGATGTATTTTGCTGGATTCCTAATTAGAGCAAGAGTAAAACCTGAATATGATGCCCAGTTTGTATTTCAGAACACATTGACGGAGACGTATTCAAAGTATATAGCTGTCACATCACAACGTTCAGGGCAACCTGGGGTTAATGCACAGGAATATGCGGAATATGAGATTATGTGCCCAACAAGGGAAGAACAGATTAAGATAGGTGAGCATTTTAAGAATCTCGACAACCTTATTGCCCTTCAGCAGCGTAAGTGTGATGATTTGAAGGAAGTCAAGAGATATATGTTGCAAAATATGTTTCCACAGGGCAAGTAAAATAATTTGTGATAGGGGTCTTTACAAATGAGAGGGCAAGAATGGGACTTTGCTGATGATGAGGTATGGAGTGCAGGTATATCAGAAACAGAAGATGTCACAAATCTTGATGAATACATAAAGGAATTTGATAAAAATTATCGAAAAGCAATATCTGACGTGAAGTATCGCAATAGCCATAAAAACAACGAAGATACATACAAGGGTATCGATAATGTTGATTGGGATAAATATACGGATGTCAGGTGTTATGTGGGTAATACTATGTATCAAGTATTAGAAGCAGATGGGCACAAAGTAAAATATAGAGTATGTGTTTATAGTTTAGCTGATGATATATATTATTATGATAGGGACAGGGAAGCTGTTTTAAGTCGTTCTCCAATAGGAAGATGGTATTTTAGAGTACATAAAGCGAACAAAAACCGTCTTTACTTGGATGAATTTGAGTAAATCATGGAGGGGAATATATGCCGGAATTAGAATCGGTTATAGAAAAAAAGCTTATAGAACAGCTTGTTATGGGCGAATCCCAATGGACATATCGCCATGACTTAAATACTGAGGAAAAATTATGGGCAAATTTCCGCTACATCTTGGAGCAGAACAATAAGGATAAGCTCGATGATAAAGGCCTCACGGATGCGGAGTTTGCACAGGTCAAAAATCAGGTGTCCCATGCGTCTTTCTATGATGCCGGCAAGTGGCTGTCCGGGGAGAACGGCAGGGTTTATGTTCATGTTCAGCGTGGGAATGTCCAGCTGCATCTGCTGGTGGTAAATCATGAGCAGATAGCCGGTGGCAAATCGGTTTATGAAGTTATCAACCAGTATCAGGCGTTCAAGAATCCTGACGAAGACATGAGCCGTGACCGCCGTTTTGATGTGTCTTTGCTGATAAATGGCCTCCCCATGATACATATTGAGCTAAAAAATAAGGCGCACTCCTATATGGACGGTTTTCGGCAGATTAAGAAATATATCGGTGAGGGCAAATTTCAAGGCATTTTTTCCAACGTGCAAATGTTCGTAGTCAGCAACAGCGTGGACACGCGCTATTTTGCCGCTGCCAGAGATACGGAGCTGAACAGCAAATTCCTCACCGGCTGGCTGGATAAGGAAAATAATCCCGTGGGTGACTATCTGGAATTTGCCAAGGCTGTACTGAAAATCCCCGAAGCCCATGAAATGGTGTCCAAGTATACGGTACTGGATAATGATAAACAAAGACTGCTTTTGCTGCGCCCTTATCAGGTTCATGCCATTGAGGAAATGCGTAGAGCCTCTAAAAAAGGCGTATCCGGCTATATCTGGCATACAACAGGTTCCGGCAAGACCATGACCTCATACAAGGCAACACGGAATCTTTTGATGGATATTCCCAGCATTGACAAGACCATTTTCCTCATAGACCGCAAAGACCTTGACGACCAGACCAGCATGGCCTTCCAGTCCTATGCAGAGAATGATACCATTGATGTGAAGGACACAGATAATGTGGGCGACCTCTTGAGGAAGCTGGGCAACGGTAACCGGGAAATGCTTGTTACCACTCGGCAGAAAATGCAGATTGTCATTAAGCGGCTGGAAAATCAGCAGGACACTCCACGGTATAAGAAGATAAGGGGACTGCGGATTGCTTTCGTAGTGGATGAGTGCCATCGTGCTGTCAGTCCGGAAACCAAGCGTGATTTGGAAAGATTTTTCCATAATTCCCTTTGGTATGGTTTTACCGGGACACCTATCTTTGAAGACAACATGAGGGCAGCTAAGGGGGATTTGCCACGCAACACCAAGCAGCTTTACGGAGAATGTCTCCACAGCTATACCATCAAAGAAGCCATCCATGATGAGGCCGTACTGGGTTTTATGGTGGAAAATCTGGGGCCGAAGGATGTACCTCCCGAACAGGCCGAAGCTGTTTATAGCTCCATTAGCCATAAATATGAGGTGCTGAAGACCATCCTCAACAAATCCTATACCAAGTTCGGTATGGCAAATGGCAGAGGCAAGACCTATGAAGCCTTGCTCACGGTCAGCTCCATAGCCGAGGCGCAAGCCTACTATGACCTCTTAAAGAAGGTTGCCGCAGACGTTGATGAAAAACTTAAAGTCAGTGAAGATATGCGAAAAGCCCTGCCTGATTTCCCGAAGTTTGCGATCACCTATTCCCTGTCCGAGAATGAAGATGGCTCTAAGGTCAATCAGGATAAGATGAAGGAGGCGCTCGCCGACTATAATGCCATGTTTGGCACACACTATGGCATAGATAATATACAGGCGTACAACGGCAATCTGAATGACCGTCTGGCTCGTAAGGAAAGCCGCTATAAAACCCGTGACCAGCAGCTTGATCTTGTTATCGTGGTAGACAGACTGCTCACCGGCTTTGATGCGCCTTGTATGTCCACGCTCTTTATTGACCGTCCGCCGCTGTCTCCCCAGGACCTTATTCAGGCATTCTCACGCACCAATCGCCTGTTTGACAAGAACAAGACCTTTGGGCAAATTGTGACCTTCCAGTCACCCGTGGAGTTTAAGAAAGCTATTGACGATGCTATTAAGCTGTACTCGCGTGGCGGTGATGGCAATCCTTTGGCTGAAGATTGGGGGGCGGTCTATAAAGACCTCGTAATCGCCATTAAGGCCATCCATGAAATGGGCAGAACCCCGGACGATATAAAAGCCCTTTCCAGAGAACAGAAAAAGGCCTTTATTAAGCAGTTCCGGGCACTCGATAAGGCATTCTCCCATCTGAAGGCCTTTTCGCAATATGATGATCGCATATTGAACGAGCTGGACTTTTCCGAGGAAGAGTATGAGAACTATGCAGCCGTATACAATAATGTCATGGAAGAACTGAAGCCGGATAAGACGGATGATGAACCAGACTCGGAGCCGATTGATGATGGTTATGAGCTGGTGGCCTTTAGCAAGCTGCGTATCGACTATGATTACATCATGGAGCTTCTGCGTGGCATGGTGGCTGCTATCGAGGAAACCGAAGAAGAGTTTCGGAAGAAACTGGCTGAAGTCCGTGAGATTATACAGGCATTTGCCGAGGATAATCCCAGGCTTAGCGAACTGCTGCTCAAAATTGTAGACGAAGTTGAGGCAGATAAGACCAGATTTGCCGGGAAGGATATAGCGGCCATCATCAGTCAGATGCGAGAAGAAGCAGTGGACAGGGAAATAAAGAAATATGCGGACAAGTGGTATATTCCCTTTGATGATGTGAAGTATGAGGCTTATCATTACAAAGATGGCGAAATGGCCAATGCTAATATGGTCAAGGAAGCAGCAGATTTCACGGCCTATAAAGCGGAAAATCCGGAGGCTATGAAATTTGAATTCCATGATGATTTAATCGAGGACTTTCACAAGACACTTATGCCGGAAATTAGTCAATTATTGGGAGATTGAAGATGGAAGAACAGAAACACAAGCGCCGCATTCACTACAGCGGCAAATATCCCCGGCATTTTGCCGAGAAGTATAAGGAACTCAATCCCGAAAAGTATGGGGAGGAAGTGGCGCATGTTATCGCCAAGGGCAATACGCCGGCGGGCATGCATATTCCCATTATGGTGGAGGAGATTCTCTCCGTGCTGGCGATTCAGCCCGGTGAGCAGGGATTTGATGGTACATTAGGCTATGGCGGGCATACATTGGCTATGCTGCCAAAATTGGAGGGCCGCGGGCGGCTCTTTAGCGGGGATATTGACCCGATTGAGTCGAAGAAAACGGAAGCCCGCATTCGCGAAAAGGGCTTTGGCGAGGAAATCTGGCAGCTGCGGAATATGAATTTCTGTCAGATTGATGAACTGGCGCAGGAAGTTGGCGGCTTTGATTTTGTGCTGGCAGATTTGGGCGTGTCCTCCATGCAGATTGACAATCCCGAAAGGGGCTTTACCTTCAAGAGTGACGGCCCGCTCGATTTGCGGCTGAATCCCGAAGCGGGGATTACGGCGGCGCAGAGACTCGCGGATATTTCCAAGGAGGAGCTCACGGGTATGCTGCAGGAAAATGCGGATGAGCCGTATGCGGCAGAGATTGCCCGGCAGATTACCCGCCGCCGCTGGCCGATTAAGACCACGCGGGAACTTTATGATGAGGTGGCCAAGGCTTTGGCGAAGGTGGAACTGCCCCCTGAGATGAAGGAGCGGGCAGGTTACAGTACGAAGAAGCAGGCACTGGCGCGGGAAGAACTCATCAAAAAAAGCAGCGCCCGGGTATTTCAGGCACTGCGCATCGACATCAATCACGAGTATGAAGTTCTCTATGAATTCATGGAAAAGCTGCCGCAGGCGTTAAGACCTGGCGGGCGGGCCGCTATCCTGACCTTCCATTCCGGTGAGGACAGGATTGTGAAGAAAGCCTTTAAGAATTTCTTCCAGCAGGGCATCTACCGCGAGATTTCGCAGGAGGTTGTCCGTCCTTCAAAGGAGGAATGCTACCGCAACAGCCGGGCACATTCCACGAAACTCAGATGGGCAATAAAAGCTTAATTTCTCCTGACCTTGGCGAAATTGAGTTCCGGGATATGTTCAATTAAATTCATATTATGGGCTAGGGCATAGAATGTCTCCAGCCCTTTTTTGTATTCCTCGGTTAAATCCCATTTGATGGTGTTGTAGAGATAGCTGTCGAGCTGTTCAAAGGTGAAGGGCTTGTCCGCCAGCACGGAATTGATGATTTTATCCTTTTGCTCCGGATATTTGCGGAAAGCTTTGGTCACGCGGTCATAGATCAGCTGCAGCATTTCCGGATCGCTTGCGGCAAAGTCCTTGTTCACCACCCAGAGGGCGTAGACCATTCTCTGCCCCGTGAGTTCCTGCCATTCCTGCCCTAAATCGTAGTAGTAGAGGCCATCTTCGCGGTGGTGATAGCACCAGAGGGCATCATCGCCGATAAGCAGGGAGGCCGTGGCATCGTCGGGGATGGGCTTATCCGGGCCGACATGGCGCACATAGTAGTTGGGAATGGCACCGTAGCTGCGCAGGATGATTTTCAGCAGGCAGTGCGAGGTCGCACTTTTGGCTGTAAGGATGATTTTGTCATCGGTCAGGCTTTCGATAGGCTTTTT
>DJYL01000152.1 GCA_002448495.1 Pseudoselenomonas ruminantium
AAGGTGCCATTTTTAGGCGATTTGCCCATTTTAGGGGCATTTTTCAAAAGTGTACGGCATAGCCATACGGAGTCGGAGGTCATGATTTTTCTCAAGGCTCATGTGCTATGATGTTATAAATTAGACAAAGGAGAAACGGTTATGGCGATAAAAATTTTGATAGCAGACGACCATGCGCTTCTACGACAGGGGATAAAGAGAGTTCTTAACTTTGAAGACGGTTTCGAGGTTATCGGTGAGGCCGAAGATGGACAGGAGGCTGTAGCCCGCACGCTCATGCTGCAGCCGGATGTACTGCTTTTGGATATCAATATGCCGGGGCTTAACGGCTTAGAGGTCGTTAAACAGCTTAAACAGGCAGAGTGTGAAACGCAGATTATCGCGCTGACGATTCACGACAGTGACAACTATGTTCTGGAAATGCTGAAAAACGGGGCGTTGGGGTATCTCTTGAAAGATGTGGAACCGGCGGTACTCATCAAGGCTATTCATGTAGTTAATGGCGGTGATGCCTTTGTTTATCCGGAACTGGCTGAGCGTCTTTTTGGCAGTGCGACCGTGACGGATGATGTGGAGACAAGAGCGAAGGAAATGCTCGATGAAAGCCGTGGCGAGCGCCTGACTTCGCGGGAAATGGATGTGCTCGAATGTGTAGCCAAGGGCTTTTCCAATCAGGATATCGCCAAGGCGCTGGGGCTTAGTGAAAAGACCGTCAAGAACCATATGACCCGTGTCCTGCGTAAGCTGAAAGTGGAGGACAGGACGCAGGCCTTGGTCTATGTGCTCAAAAATAAAATCATATCTCTGGAATAAATTTTTATTGTGAAAAACTCCAAAAGCAGAAGTCTAAAATTTATGGATTTCTGCTTTTTTTTCGTGTGTAGATAAGGTATAATAGGAATAGTAGAAAAATATGAATCCGATTCGTAATTGAGAGGTATTCACAAAAAACGAGTGGAAGGTGATTCGGTGCTTTATCCGCTGAATTTGGAACTGGCGGGCAGAAGCTGTGTAGTCGTGGGCGGCGGGCAGGTCGCCTGCCGGAAAGTATGGGGGCTGCTGGCTGCCGGAGCTGAAGTGACCGTTATTGCACCTGTGGCAACGGATGATTTACAAAAAATGGCCGCATCCGGCAGGCTGAAGTGGATGAAGCAGGATTATCAGCAGGGGATGCTGAAGGCGCTGCGCCCTTTGCTGGTGTTTGTCACAGCGAGCAGTCAGGAGGCTAATGCATCGGCTATTGCCGAGGCTAAAGAATTAGGCGCATTAGTCAATGCCGCAGCAGACCCTGCGCAGACGGATTTTTCCGTGCCATCCAAGGTTCAGCGGGGAGATTTCCTGCTGACGGTTTCTACGGGAGGCAGCAGCCCTGCTTTTTCCAAGCTCCTGCGTGAGCGGCTGGAGCGTGAATACCCGGATAGTTTCGGGCAGTTTTTGGAACGGTTAATGGTATTACGGGATGAAATCAAGGCCATGCCGGGCGGCAGCCGGGAACATGAACGGCTGTGGCGGCAGAGTCTTAACCAGGGAATTATTGATTTAGTGAGAGTGGGTCATTTAGACCAGGCGGAGGAAGAAGTAAGAAATGGAATTACTAATGCTGGGATTAAATCACAAGACAGCACCTGTTGATGTGCGGGAAAGGTTTTCCATCCCCAAGGCGGCGGTGAAAAATGGTCTTGCGAATCTGGGAACCTATGAGGGCATTTTGGAGGCGGTTGTCCTCTCCACCTGCAACCGCAGTGAAATGTATGCGGTGGTGGATGATGCAGAGCGGGATTTAGCCACATTGAAGCAGTTTCTGTTTGATTTGACGGGGAACGAAGAAAATATAGATGATTATCTTTACCATTACGCGGATGAAGCCTGTATTGACCATCTGTTCCGGGTGGCATCCAGTCTTGATTCGTTGGTACTCGGCGAAGGGCAGATTCTTTCTCAGGTCAAGGAAGCCTATGCTATGGGGCGGGAGGCCGGCACCACGAGCACGGTCTTAAATACTCTTTTCCATCGGGCGATTGCCACGGGCAAGCGGGTGCGCACGGAAACCCGCATTCAGTTTAATTCGGTTTCGGTCAGCTATGCCGCTGTGGAACTTGCCCGTGAGGCCTTGGGCGAACTGCATGAAGCCGGTGCATTGATTTTTGGTGCCGGCAAGATGGCCGAACTTACGGCGCAGCATTTAATCTCCCGCGGCGTCAAGAAAATCTATGTGGCCAACCGTCATATTGAGCGGGCGCAGCTTTTGGCCGATCAGTTTGGCGGTGAGGCGGTTCCCTTTGCTGAAGCCATGAAGCGGGCGGTGGATGTGGATGTAATCGTGACCTCCACAGGTGCGCCGCATTATGTGATTAAGCCCTGGGAAACCCGCCAGCTCATGAGCAAACGCAAGGGGCGTCCGCTGTTTTTGATTGATATTGCCGTTCCGCGCGATGTAGACCCCGAAGTGGGCGATATCAAGGGGGTAACGCTCTACAATATCGACGCTTTGGAAGAAGTAGTGGATGAACATATCGAGGAACGCCGTCAGGAAGCCAAGCAGGCCGAAAAAATCGTGGCGGAAGAAGTGGCCTCCATCGAAGAAAAGTTCCAATATCTTTCCTTCCGCCCCTTGATGGCGCTTTTATCTGACCGCTGTGAGCGCATTCGTCAGCGGGAAGTCAAGCGTGCCAGTTCCAAGCTGCCGGAGCTTACGGAGGAAGAATGGCGGCAGGTGGAACATATGAGCCGCATGATTGTGCGCAAAATATTGCGCATGCCCATGATGAAGCTGAATTCTGCCGCTGGTACGGAAAACGAGCAGTTCTATATTGACGCCATGCGGGCGCTTTTCAAACTTGATACGATAGGAGAGACAGCAACCAGTGAAGAAAGACACAATCGTTATCGGTACGCGCAGCAGTAAGCTTGCTCTCTGGCAGGCAGAATATGTAAAAGGCCGTCTGGAACAGGAATATCCCGGCCTGAACGTTGAACTCAAACTCATGACCACCAAGGGGGATAAGATTCTCGATGCCCCCTTGGCCAAAATCGGTGGCAAGGGCCTCTTTACCAAAGAACTCGAAATGGATATGCTCTCCGGCGGCATTGACCTGGCGGTGCACAGCCTCAAGGATATGCCGACAGAGTTGCCCGAAGGCTTGACGCTTGCCGCCATTACGAAACGCTTTGACCCCGGTGATGCCGTGGTCAGCCCCAAATTTAAGACATTTGCAGCGTTGCCTTGTGGCGCAAAAGTAGGTACTTCGAGCCTGCGCCGCAAGGCACAGCTTTTGCATGCCCGCCCGGATCTCAATATCTGCGATTTGCGGGGCAATGTAAATACGCGCCTTAGTAAACTCGAAAGCGAAAACTTTGACGCCATCATTCTCGCCGTAGCCGGACTCAAACGCCTGGGCTTTGGTGAGCGCATCACAGAAGTCCTGCCCCGCGATATGGTACTGCCCGCCGTAGGGCAGGGGGCACTTGCTATCGAAACCCGCGAGGATGATGCGGATATGCGCGAAATGCTGGCTTTCCTCAATGATGAAGCTACCGTATATTGCGCTAAGGCAGAACGTGCCTTTTTAGGCCGCGTAGAGGGCGGCTGTCAGGTGCCGGTAGGGGTTTACGCCGTGCCTGCTGATAACGGTGAAATTCAGGTAGAAGCCGTAATCGCTTCCTTGGACGGTCAGCGCCTCTACCGTGATAAACTCAGTGGCAGGGCTGCCGAGGCAGAAAAGCTTGGCGTTGAACTGGCTGAAAAGCTCCTCGCCGCAGGAGGCAAAGAAATTCTACAAGAATTAGGCTTATTGCAGAATAAATAAGACAGAAAAGGGATGACGATATGGCAGGAATGGTTTATTTAGTAGGTGCTGGCCCCGGAGACTACCGGCTTATCAGCATGAAGGCAGTGGATTGCCTCAAGATGGCCGATGTGGTGGTCTATGACCGTCTGGCCGATGACCGAATTTTGCGCTGGGCGCCGGAGGATGCCGAATACATCTATGTGGGCAAGGCATCGAGCAACCATACCATGAAGCAGGAGGACATCAACCAGCTCTTGGTGGACAAGGCCAAAGAAGGCAAATGCGTCGTGCGCCTGAAAGGCGGCGACCCCTTTGTTTTCGGACGGGGCGGCGAAGAAGGGCTGCTCCTGCGGAAAAACAACCTGCCCTTTGAAATCGTGCCGGGCATCACTTCGGCGATTTCCGTGCCTGCCTATGCCGGGATTCCTGTGACCCATCGGGCGGTAGCCACTTCCTTTGCCGTGGTGACGGGGCACGAAGACCCCACCAAGGGGCAGAGCAATATGCGCTGGGAACATCTGGCTACAGGCGTGGATACGCTTGTGTTCCTGATGGGCGTAGCCAATCTGCCGCATATCACGAGCAAGTTAATCGCAAACGGGCGCAGCGCCGATACGCCTGCCGCCGTTATCCGCTGGGGCACCAAACCGGAGCAGCGTACCCTGATTACCACGGTGGGCAAGGCCGCTGAAGACGTGGCGAAAAACGGCATCAAGCCGCCGGCTATCTTCATCGTGGGCGAAGTGGTGAACCTGCGGGACAGCCTGCAATGGTTTGATAATCTGGCACAAAGACCGCTGTTTGGCAAGCGGATTCTCGTGACGAGGGCACGCAGTCAGGCATCAAAACTCACCGCAAAGCTGGAAAACTTAGGCGCCGAGGTCATCGAGGTTCCGGCGATTGAAATCATTGACCCTAAAGATTTATACGCAGCGCTTGACCGGGCTATTGACCATGTACAGGATTACCATTGGCTGATGTTCACCAGCGCCAATGGTGTAAAACATTTCTTTGCACGCCTCCTGCAGGCAGGCAAAGATGCCCGTGCTCTGGGCTATGCCAAAATTGCCGCTATCGGTTCGGCTACAGCGGCAGAACTCAAAAAGTATGGTCTGGTGGCTGATGTTATCCCCGGCGAATATCGCGCTGAGGGCATTATCGAAGCCATGAAGGGCAAATTGCCGCCCCATGCGAAAATCCTGTTGCCCAGAGCTGAGGAAGCCCGGGAAATACTGCCGGAAAAACTTCGGGAGATGGGGGCAGAGGTAGAGGTCGTTCCTGCCTACCGTACCGTTTGTGCCGCTGCCGACAGCGAAGCACTGGTTTCAGAACTATTGGCAGGCAGCTTTGATATGGTGACCTTCACCAGTTCGTCCACCGTTAAAAATCTCGTCAAGATTATCGGCTCGGCAGATTTCCTGAGGGACGTAAAGACCGCCTGCATCGGCCCCGTTACGGCTGATACGGCCAAATCCTTAGGCATTGAGCCGGATATT
>DJYL01000037.1 GCA_002448495.1 Pseudoselenomonas ruminantium
TAAGAAGGCAGAAAAGAAACTGGAAATGCCTAAGGAGGCCAAGAAAGCCGTACTGGTGGAGGATATGATAGCAGATAAGCCGGCTAAGGTGGGTATTCTGCGCTAAAGGAGGTTTTGGGCATGATGGCAGGTAAAACCTTTGGAGAACGCTTTTTTCCGCAGGTGGTTCTGGTTTATCTGATGGCATTTTTGCTGCTGACAGGAACGGCTTCTGCGCAAGTTGAACAATGGACGGAATCGGGGTATAATTTTAAGGGCGTCCAAAAGCTTTTGGTTTATGATTTGGATATCTCTGCCGTGAAATTGGAATCGGATATTGCCGAAAAAAATTTCATAAATGATTACTGGGAACAGGCTAAGAAGCAGAAAATAGCGATTTTGACGGAACAGCGCGCGGCCAATCAGATTTCGCTTTTGGAATTTAAGGATATTGACCGGCTCCGGCAGACGAATCCGGCAGCTGCTGAGGAAATGTGGAAGACCAACTTGCCCAAGGTAGTGGATGCGTATGCAAAGATGCAGTATCTGAAATACGAATATACCTCCCGTGTTGTTCCCGCTCATACGGAATGGCGTACCCGTTATATACGGCATACTTATTATGATCGGGATGGTCGCAAGCATGAGGAACGGATACCTGAGCAGTATCCGGAATTTGTGCCGGAAAAGACGATATGGACGCTGCATCAGCAGATACGTTTCGATGTTTACGATGCCAAAACAGACCAGTGCATTTATTCACGGAATGAAGTCCGTTCCGATGATTATGCCGGAGATGGCAGGGATATTTTCGTCAAAATTGTAAGGAACAGCTTTAAGGATTTTGTGAAGAAATGTCAAAAATAAGCCATTTAGGCAAAAAGGAAGATAACGCAAACGATGCTTGATATTACGAATTGTAATCTCTGCCCGCGCCGCTGTGGTGTTGACCGCACACAGCGGGCGGGCTTTTGCGGTGCGGGGGATAAGGTGCGTATTGCCCTTGTTTCCCTGCACCAATGGGAAGAACCCTGTCTGGTAGGCGAGCGGGGAGCGGGAACAGTCTTTTTCTCCTATTGCAACCTGCGCTGCGTCTATTGTCAGAACCATGAAATCAGTCATGGCGGCAAGGGTGTGGAGGTCAGTACGGAACGGCTGACGGAGATTTTTCTGGAGCAGCAGGCGCGGGGGGCGGCTACACTTGACCTTGTAACGCCTACGCATTACGTGCCGCAGATTATTGCTGCGTTGGATATGGCTAAGGCTCAGGGCTTTCACCTGCCGGTAGTCTATAATTCCAGTGGTTATGAAACTGTAGAAACGATTGAAGCCTTGCGGGGCTATGTGGATATTTTTCTGCCGGATTTGAAATACATGCGTGCGGAGAGCGGCGGGGCGTATTCTGCCGCGACAGATTATTTTTCCCATGCCGGTGCTGCCATAAAAAAGATGGTGGAGATGGTGGGAGCAGTGCAGTTTGCAGACAATGGGCAGATGACGAGGGGTGTGCTGGTGCGCCATATGATTTTGCCGGGGCACCGCCATGAGAGCATGGAACTGGTGAAATGGCTCTGGGAAAATTTTGGCCGGACGATTCAGGTCAGTCTGATGAATCAATATACGCCCATGTATAAAGCCTCAGAGCATAAGAAAATCAATCGCCGCCTGACGACTTTTGAATATGAGTCGGTGGTGGACTATGCCCTGAGCCTGGGCATGGAAAATGCTTATGTACAGGAACGGCGCAGCGCTTCGGAGGAATATGTGCCGGATTTCAATGGGGCTGGTGTTTCAGGCTAGGAAAACAGTTTCAGAATATGTACTAGGAAAAACAGAGGAAAAACGCTATAATAAGAAAGGTATTTTTATTAGATAAATGTTAAAGGGGAATAGAAAATGGCTTTTAATCAGGAACATTTTGCACAGCTTATTGATGAATTCACGGTGAACAGCGAGCAGCTCAGGGAAATTGCGGCTGATTTCCGTTATGATTTGCGTTTGGGACTCAAGAATCCGGACGAATCTTCTCTGCGTATGCTCAAATCCTATCTGGGTCTGCCCTCCGGCAAGGAAACCGGCGAATATCTGGCATTGGACTTCGGTGGCACGAACCTGCGTGTTTTGCGGATTAAGCTCATGGGGGAAGGCAAGTTCGAAGTGCTCAAAAAGGTGGCTAAGCCGCTGAAGGTGGAAGGCGTATACGATTTCATCGGCGCAGATTCCACGGCTGAGGAAATGTTTGACTTCATCGCTGAACTCGTAGATGAAGCCATTGACGGCGACCACGAGAAAAAGTATCTTTTAGGTCATACCTTCTCGTTCCCCTCGGAGCAGACGAATCTTTACAATGCCAAGCTCATCATCTGGACGAAGGAATTTGCTACGCCGGGTGTAGAGGGCAAGGTCGTCAATGACCTCTTGAAAGAAGCGCTGCACCGTCAGGGCATTGATAATGTTGAACCGACGGCAGTCATCAACGATACGGTAGCTGTTCTGTTGGCGGCGGCTTACAAACAGCCGGATATCTATATCGGTTCCATCTATGCAACGGGTCATAACACCTGCTACCTCGAACCCTATGCGGAAAGCGGCGATGCGCCGATGATTCTCAATCTGGAATCCGGCGGCTTTATGAAGCTCGTGCCGAGCCGTCTGGATATCGAATACGATGAAGCCTCGGAAAAGCCGGGCGAACAGCGCCTGGAAAAAATGGTTTCCGGCCGTTACATGGGCGAACTCTTCGGCATGGCTATGGCTGAACTGCTGGAGGAAAAGGGCAAAAACTACGGTTTTACCAGCATTGATATGAGCAATATCATCAACGAAGCCGATAAGGTTGCCGAAATCGTCAAGGCCAAGACGGGTCATGATATTGCGGACGAAGATGTGGAAAAAGTGCAGAAATTGGCCAGCACGCTCGTTATCCGTTCTGCCCGCCTCGTGACGGCCTCTTTTGTGGGCATTATCTGGCAGCAGGCCGGCAGCGGCAAGGCACAGAAACAGCACATTGCCATTGACGGCTCGGTTTACGAAAAAATGCCGCTGGCCAAAGAAAACATCATGCGCGCTCTGTCCGAACTTCTTGGTGAGGAAGCCGCAGTTATTGATACGGTACTGGAAAACGGCGGCAGCGGTCTGGGCGCAGCGATTGCCGCAGCCATGTCCCAAAAGTAAGACCTTAGGTCGCCTATTCATTGAAGGAGCGTTTTTCCCATGCATCAGGAACAAGCATTAAATATGAATCTCTCGCAGCATCTGGCAATGACCATGAAGTTGCAGCAGGCCATTCAGATTCTGCAGCTGTCGGCGCAGGATTTGAAGACTGAGATAGAAAAGGAATACTTGGAAAATCCCGCTCTGGAGATGGAATACGGCGACGGCGCCGATACGCGGCAGATGGAGAACCTGCGGGCGGAGAATATTTCTGCGCTGGCCGAGTACCTTGAAGGGGACGGCAATACCTCCAATGGTGGCTTTAGCGACGCCAGTTCCCGCGAACACGTTTTTGAATCGGCTACGCCGGTCAGTACAACCTTGGAGCGGGAGTTATTGGAACAGGCTGAATTTGCCTTTCAAGCGGAAGAAGATTTGGCCGTTGCGACCTTCATCATTGGCTCCATTGACGATTGGGGCTATTTGACCCTGCCGTTAAAGGAAATCGCCGCCACCATGCAGGTGACGGCGGACAAGGCAGAACGTGTTTTGAGCGTCATACAGACCTTTGAGCCGTTGGGCGTTGGTGCCCGCGATTTAGCGGAGTGTTTGCGGATTCAGGCCAAGGCCTTGGGCATTTATGAGGGGCTGGTGGCTGCCGTTATCGACAAGCATTTGTCGGCGGTAGCCGATGCCCGCATTAAGGAAATTGCTGCGGCGGAAAACTGCAAACCTGCGGATGTGCAGGTGGCCGTGGATATCGTCCGCAAGCTCGACCCCAAGCCCGGTAGTGCCTATGGCGGGGCGGCGGCCAGCTATATCACGCCCGATGTGGTGGTGACGAAGACCGCGAACGGCTATCAGGTGAACCTCAACGATACCTATATTCCGCAGCTCAAAATATCTTCCATCTACAAAAATGCCGAGGAATACGACAAGGACACCCAAAAGTACATCAACAAGCGGCTGAGTGCCGCGTCCTGGCTCATTAACAGCATTGAACAGCGCCGCAGCACCATCAAGAAAGTGGTGGAAGAAATCGTGCGCGTGCAGCAGGATTTTTTGGAACAGGGCATGAAAAAACTCCACCCCCTGACCATGCAGGAGGTGGCTGATGCCATCGGTGTCCATGAGTCCACAGTCAGCCGTGCGGTGGCGAATAAATACGTGGAACTGCCGGGGGGCATTGTCGCTCTGCGCAAGTTCTTTACGGCGAATCTGGCCAAGAGCGGCGACGGCGAGGACTTCATCGCCGGTCAGGCCAAGGCGGTTATCAAGGAGCTTATCGAAGGCGAAAATCCGCAGAAGCCCCTGAGCGACCAAAAGCTTTGCGAACTGCTGAAAACAAGAAAGATGGATATTTCCCGCCGTACGGTCATGAAATACCGCGAGGCTTTGGGCTATCCATCTTCGGTAAAGCGCAAGCGCTATTGATTATTTTTTTCGGTACCCCCGGGGGGAGCATTTGAATCTCTCCTTGAAGGCGCGGGAGAAGGTGGAGTAGTCAGCAAAACCGACTTCCTCACAGATATTGGTGATGGACATATCCGTTTTGAGCAAATCGCGGGCCAGAAGCAGGCGTTTGCTGCGGATATATTGGTGGATGCTGTATCCGGTATCAGCCTTGAATTTGCGCATGAGGTAAAATTTGCTGATATAGGCTTTGGCAGCCAAATCATCAATGGAAAGTTCTTCGGACAGATGGGCGTTGATATAGGTCATGATTTCCTGAATTTTGGGGTCATAGCTGGCATTGGTCAGGCCGGACAGCTCATGTTCATGCAGGGAACGGTTCAACAGAATCATAAACTCAATAAACATAATTTCGGTAAACAGTCCGTTGGCAAAACCATGCCCGCGGGCTGTTTTTTCGAGTTTGTCCATATGGAAAAGCAGGTCGTGGCTGGTGCCGGGCGGCTGGTGCATGACGCTGCTGTTTTCCTGCGCATAGGCAAAGCACTGGGAAAGGTCGGCATGTTCATTGTCCTGTTCCTGCCAGCGGCGCAGGAAATCCGGCGCGACGTAGATGACAATGCGTTCATATTCTTTATTATCGTCCGTGAAGATTGGCCGGTGAATTTCTCCGGCGGTGACAAAAACAATATCCCGGGGCGCAAGATGATAGGTTTTGCCCTCGATGACATAGTCTACAGCGCCGTCAAGGAACATGATAATTTTATGGAAATCGTGATAATGAAAGGGAATGGGCTTTAGCTCGGCATCTTTTAGGCGAAAAACACGGAAGTCGCTGATAAGATAGCCTTTTTTTTCATAGTCGCTCATGGAATCACCTCTTGCCTTGTAATTGATTTCAGTATAGTACATTATTTGCAATATTGAAAGCATATTTTCAACTTTTATTGCAAATATGTACTTGCTATAATAATGACAGTGAAAAAATGAGACGTAAGGAAGATTCCTAAGTCAGAAAGGCCGGTGAGCAGGATGTTGTTAGTTCGTTTGTATCGTGTGGAGGATAAGGAAGTCATGGTTATGGATGGCAGTCGGGATTTCATGCCGGAGACGGGCGCTATCCGCCTGCTGGCCAGCCGCGAATCTGGCGTAGGGGCTGACCGGGTTATTGTTTATTGCGGCAAACAGCACAAAACTGGTTTTCGCGTCTTTACCGCAGACGGCTCGGAAAAGGAACTTACGGCAGAAGATTCGTTACTTCTTTCCCGCCAGCAGGCTGACATTGAAGTGCGTCTGACCGATACTTTTGTGAGCCGGATGCGTCTGGCTGATGAGGAGAAACTGGCAGCTGCCTGCTGACAAAAACATTGACAAGCAAATCACTGAATGATACAATTATTAATGTTTTTGCGGATGTGGCGGAACTGGCAGACGCGCTGGACTTAGGATCCAGTGCCGCAAGGCGTATGGGTTCGACCCCCTTCATCCGCACCAAATGAAAGCAAGGCGATAGCTTATGGGCTGTCGCTTTTTTGTTACAATTTTTTCGTGTATTGACTTATTGTCTGCTATCGGTTACAATGTAC
>DJYL01000059.1 GCA_002448495.1 Pseudoselenomonas ruminantium
CGCATCTTCCAGACGGCGGGCTTTTTCCGAAAGCTCCATTGCACCGATAACCCGCGCCGTGCTCTTGAGGGCATGTACCTTGGTCGTGTAGTTATCCCAATCATCCGTATCGTAGTAACGCTGAATTTCATCAGCATTGCTTTCGATGGACTGGGCAAAAACCTTCAGGGCATCCATATAGGCCGCCACTGAGCCGCAATGCTCTACACCCTTATGCGGCTCCAGCCCCACCACATATTCCAGCCAGTCGGGCAGTTTTTCCTCCTGCGCCTGCGACAGTACCTCCGTCGCCCGCACTTTTTCCTGCGGCAGTAATCTATGTAGCATTTCCTCTAATTTGTGACTGTCGATAGGCTTGGTCAGATAGTCGTCAAAACCTGCCGCCATGTATTCCTCCCGCGCCCCGCTGACGGCATTGGCGGTAAGCGCCACCACGGGCGTATGCTTATTGGGAAAATCTGCCGCCTCGCTCATTTTTTGCAAACGCTGCAGGGTTTCCACGCCGTCAATGCCCGGCATGCGGTGGTCGAGGAAAATCACATCATAGGCCGTCTCGCCTGCCAGTTTCAGACACTCAAAACCGCTCATGGCCGTATCGACCTGTACCTGCGTCTGTTTCAGCAGTCCCTTCACCACGGTAAGATTCATGGCTGTATCGTCCACCACGAGGATTTTGGCCTCCGGCGCCACAAAACTTTCCTTGTAAACCATCTGCGAGGCCATCATGCGGCGATAGGCCTCCTCGTAGTTGCCCATAGGCGACCAGTTCAGCACTTCCTGCTCTACGGTATAGGAAAACTCCGAACCTTGCCCATAGACGCTTGCCACCTCCAAATGACTGCCCATCATTTCCAGCAGCTTTTTGGTGATATTCATGCCCAGCCCTGTGCCTTCAATGGTGCGGTTTCGTTCCTCCTCAATGCGTTCAAAGGCATGATAGAGCTTTTCGATATCTTCCTCTTTTATGCCAATCCCCGTATCCTTGACGGCAGTTGTCATCGCAATGCGGTTTTCGCCAATCTTTTTATAGGACAGGCGCAGGGTGACGCTGCCTTCTTCCGTATACTTTACGGCATTGGTCAGGATATTTACCGCCACCTGCCGCAGACGGATTTCGTCCCCTTTCAGAATACTGGGCATATCATCGGGGATTTCCACATGGAATTTCAGCCCCTTCTTCTCCGCCCGCTGACGAATCATATTCACCAAATCATTCAGGAGGGAGCTTACGGCATATTCCACGGGAATAATCTCCATCTTGCCCGCTTCAATCTTGGAAAAGTCCAGAATATCATTGACCAGACCCAAAAGGGTTGTGCCTGCCGTGCGAATGTTCTGGGCATATTCCCGCGTTTGTTCCTCCTGAGTTTCCCGCAGAATCATCTCGTCCATGCCCAGCACCGCATTGATGGGCGTGCGGATTTCATGGCTCATCGAGGAGAGGAACTGACTCTTGGCAATGCTGGCGGCCTTGGCGGCATGCGCCATTTCCAAAAGCTCCTTATTGGAGTCAGCCAGTTCCTTGGTCACGGCATCCAGAAAAGCCGCCATGCGCGCAGCCAGAGGAATGACGTAATGCTTTTCCTCGGCTGCCATTTCCTCATAACATTCCGGCAGGACTTTTATCGGCCCTTCCCGGAACCCCACACTGACCAGCGCGCTGTTTAAGATACCGCCCTGCCCCTCATAGCAATAAATTTCCGAGGTGCCGTAGTTGGCAATCAGCTGGGGAGCAAACCGCCGGTAAAAATCCTGCTCCTTGCCGGCCAGCTCTTTCAAAAAGAACGTGCGGTTGCCGCACAGGGTCAATGTAACGGACTCCGGCGCAAAGCAGCAGAGTTTTTCACTGGCCATATCCGTTTCCTGCAGCAGATTGGCCGGCACGGCATAGGTCAGCCGCATCTTCTCCCCCAAATGCACATCACCGCTGAAATAAATCCGCCCTTCATCATCATAAACCGGCGGCACTCTGGCAATCAGGCAGCCGTTGCGCTCCACAGATAACGGAAATTCGGAAATATTATAGACAAAATTCTCATCCGGCGTGACCTGCAGATAGTGTTCATAAACATTCGTAGCCGGCATGCCGTTAAGCTTGGCCACACAAGTATCGCCCACCATTTCCGTGATCTCGAGTTCCTTGCCTATCGGTTTCCAGCCCAGCACATAATCGCCCATTACCTGCAAGTCTTCCCCGCAAAAGGCCGCCATCAGAATGCCGCACTCATAGACCTCCCTGCCCGTAATAAAATTGCCATGACTCATTTTGTCATTTAACAGACTGAACAGTCTATGACATTCCAAGGGCGCAGAGGTGATATCTTCCAGTATGCTGACCACCGTGCCAAAAACCACCGTATGGGGATTTTCCGCCGCCAGCCCCTGCAAAAAGCGGGTAAAACTGGTTCCCATATCAGAGCAGTAAATCCCGATGGCCTTAACCGCAGGAATTGCCCTGAGCTTTTTGCCCCATGCATGACCTTCTGCTTCATAATCGGCAGGCCGACCCGGACAGGCAAAAACCTCCACCCTGCCGGACTCCCAGAAATTCGCGTTTATCTGCAATCTGACCTGCTCTAATTTCTGCACAAAGAGGGTTTCCGTCATGCCCGTTATCTCGGCGTAAGGCAGTTTTTCCCGCAACAGCGAGTGAATCCTTTTACCCACCGCAGGCTTAAAGCCACTAAAGACCACATGCAGATAAAGACAACTGGCATGAAGTCCGGTAAACCGCTCCTGTATCTCCTGCAGCTGTGGCAGGATTTCCGTCAGAATATCTTCCTGCCTGTCTACAGGCAGGGTTATGGCGTAGTTTTTTTGCAGCACTATCCTGCACCTCCCCTGAAAGGCAATACAGCTTACTGGATGTTGTTATCGTGGAGTTTCTGGTACTTCTGCTTTTCAAAGAAATCATCAATGGCGGCAATCAGCTTGGGCCGTTCCATGGATTTTAGAAGGTAGCCGTCCGGCTTCAAGGCCAGTACCTTGAGCACACTTTCCCTGTCCCCCTTGCCCGTAAGAAAAATCACGGGAATGGAATCCACCTTGGACTCACTCCGAATCATCTCCAACACCTGCGGGCCGGAGGTCACGGGCATTTCATAATCGAGCAGGATTAAATCCGGCGTGTTATCGGCAATATACATGAGTGCCTGCGCCCCGGAGGTCACGATAGTCACCCGGTATTTGGCCGACAGCCAGTCCTTGACCATCTTGAGGAAGGTGCTGTCATCATCCACCAGCAGAATGTTTTTCCGCTTGGCTAAATCGTCATTGGCGGAGAGCAGCCAATCCAGCTGTTCCACCAGTTTCTTCATATCAAAAGGACGCTCCACCGTAGCAGCAACGAGCGCCGCCGGAATAGAATGATTTACCGTCTCGATTTCCGCAGCAGTTCCCACCAGTACCAGAAGCTTGTCTTCCTCGGTGCAGATGTCCTTCAGGTACACCAATGTTCCGGCAATATCATCTACATAATCCCCCAGGTACATGAGAAATAGTTCTGTTTCCCCTTTGTGCGCAGCAATATCTTCCATGGTCGGTTCGGTTTCCACCACCGAATAACCATCATCAGCCAGATTTTTTACAATCGTATTCAACATGAAGGATTTGCCCTTGTGAATCAGGAGTATCTTCTTTTCCATTGTCCTCTTTCCTTCCTGCAACAGTCCAAATTTCATCACTCTACATTCGTGCCACTATGTTTTCTTACTTCGCCACAATAGCCAAAAAACCTGCTCTATGGTATACTAAGAGCAGGTTTTATTTATTATTTCATCAGATAGGAGCTATCACTATGTCCAAACAATACAAGAAATTGCAAAACAAGCTGCACCCCAAGGCGGTAAAACAGGAACCAAAGGAAAAAGTGGGCAAAGACTACCTGCTGCTCACGATGATTGCGATTACCTTCGTACTGACCTTTGTCGGCTGGGAGCATTTCGATAACACCAACCGGGCCATGTACTTTTTGCTGACGCTGTCCCTGACGCTTACTTATCTCTATCGTCATGCAGGTTTTTCCGACAATGTCAAAGCCTATGTCAACGCGGCAAGTCTTGGTTCTATCGGTCTGGCTGTAGCCCTGTTCCTCATCAATCTCTACTATCAGTTCTTTGGCTGATGGTTTTCTTTCCCGCGCACCATCTTCTCGAATTTGGTGCGGGGAATTAAAATGAGATGACCGCACCCCTGACATTTTAAGCGGAAATCCATGCCCACCCGCAGGATTTCCCATGTAAAACTGCCACAGGGGTGCTTCTTTTTCAGGCGGACAATATCGCCCAATTCATAGGTTATCTTTTCCATGTGTTCTCCTTTCTGTTATTGAGGTGTTTTTGGTGAAAGCCGCGATTTTACAAATGCAGGTGGTTTTAGGCGAGCCGCAAAAAAATATCGACACTCTCTACCGCATGGCGGCAAAGGCCATGGCTACACGTCCGGACGTACTGCTGCTGCCGGAACTATGGCGGCAGGGCTTTTATCCCCGGCCTGTTCTCTCCTATGCCGATGCCGACGGACATGAAACCCGCGCAGCTCTTGCCGGCATCGCCCAGAAGTATCAGGTCAATGTCGTGGGCGGCACGGTAGCCAACGCCATTGGAGAAAAGGTCTTTAACACCAGCTATATCTTTGACCGTTTGGGGCGCCTTGTTGCTACCTACCATAAGACCCATCTGTTCTCGCCCAGCGGCGAAGCTGATGATTTCACCGCCGGTGACAGCCTTGTGACCTTTACGCTGGACGGGGTAAAATGCGGGATTTTGGTCTGCTATGATGTACGCTTCCCCGAAGCGGTACGCAGACTCGCCCTTGACGGCATCTCTGTACTCTTTGTTCCTTCGGCATGGCCGCTTAAACGGCTGATTCACTGGCAAACCCTTATCCGGGCCAGAGCCATTGAAAACCAGTTGTTCGTATTGGCCTGCAACGCCGCAGGAACAGACGGCAGCAACCAAAAACTTGCCGGGCATTCGGCCATCATCGACCCCTGGGGCGAAATCCTCGCCACAGCCGACGAAGAAGAAACCATCTTGCTAGGCAACCTGCGGCTGGCCGTACAAGCCCAGATAAAAGATACCATGAATGTATTCGGTGACCGGCGTCCGGCACTTTATAAAAAAACTCCCAATTAAGGGAGTTTTTTGCTATGAAATCTTATACATTAAACCGGAAGTTTACCACATCGCCGTCCTGCATGACGTAGTCCTTGCCTTCCACACGCACCTGACCTTTTTCGCGGGCAGCGGCTACGCTGCCGTTAGCCACGAGGTCGTCGTAGTTGACGATTTCGGCGCGGATAAAGCCGCGTTCAAAGTCCGTATGAATCTTGCCGGCGGCCTTCGGTGCCGTAGTGCCCTTGGTAATCGTCCATGCGCGGCATTCATCAGAGCCGGCGGTCAGGAAGGTCTGCAAACCTAAGAGGTCAAAGGCGGCTTTTATCAGGCGGTCAAGGCCGCTTTCCGTTTCGCCCAGATCCTCAAGGAAAGCCTTGGCTTCTTCGGCATCGAGCTCTGCGATTTCGGCTTCCACCTTGGCAGAGATTGCCACGACTTCCGCATTTTCTGCCTTGGCAAATTCCTTGACCTTCTGCACGTATTCATTTTCGTCATAAGCCGTAGCCACTTCGTCCTCTGCCACGTTAGTGACATAGAGGGTCGGCTTCAAGGTCAGCAGGTTGATGTCCTTAATCATTTCCAGTTCGTCAGCAGTGAGTTCCACCTGACGGGCCGGCTTGCCATTATCAAGGCTTTCCTTGATGCGGCGCAGGATTTCATCTTCTACCTTGGCTTCCTTGTTGCCGGATTTGGCAATCTTAGCCAGACGCATGATGCGCTTTTCCACAACTTCGAGGTCAGCCAGACACAGTTCCGTCTGAATGATATCAATGTCGCGCAGCGGGTCAACGCCGCCTTCCACATGGGTGATGTTGGCATCGTCAAAGCAGCGCACGACATGTGCCACGGCATCCACCTGACGGATATGTTCGAGGAACTTGTTGCCCAGACCTTCACCGTTGGCAGCGCCCTTTACAAGGCCTGCAATGTCCACGAAACGGACAGAGGCCGGTGTGGTTTTCTTGGAATCATACATCTTATGCAGGACATTTAAGCGTTCATCGGGAACAGCTACAACGCCCACATTGGGTTCAATGGTGCAGAAGGGGAAGTTGGCCGCTTCTGCTCCGGCCTTGGTGATGGCATTAAAGAGGGTGCTCTTGCCCACGTTGGGCAGGCCTACAATGCCGACTTCTAAATTACTCAAAATTACTTTCCACCTTTTTACTTCTTACAGCGTACCGAAGATACGGTCACCGGCATCGCCGAGGCCCGGTACGATATAGCCTTTTTCATTGAGTTTTTCGTCAATAGCGGCTACATAGACCGGCACATCGGGATGTTCTTCGTTAATTACCTTAATGCCTTCGGGAGCAGCCACCAGACACATCAGCGTAAGGCTGGTTGCGCCTTTCTCCTTCAGGAGGGACAGAGCTGCGGAGGCACTGCCGCCCGTTGCCAGCATCGGGTCAACCACAATCAGCGTGCGT
>DJYL01000107.1 GCA_002448495.1 Pseudoselenomonas ruminantium
ATATCACGCAGAGAATTTACCTCTATGGCACCAATCTGCACTTCTGTGCTCAGGGTCTGGGAAGCCAGCGAGGAAATTTCCTCCCCGGCCCGCTGCATGAAGCTATTACTCTGTACATAGTACCACGCACCAACGACCATCACACATATAGTCAGCAGTACGCCTATTATCCAGTTTTTCCCCTTCATTCTGTTCTCCCCAAAAGCCCTTCATAGGCGGTAAATTGCATTCCGTTAGTTATTCGCCATTTCTTTGGCTACGGATTCCGTACTGGAAGCCGTTTCGCTCTTAACCGTTTTTTCACTGGCAGCCGCTTTTGCTTCCTGCTTCACCGCTGATTTTTTCACTTTTTTATCCTTGCTGAGTTTGCGTGCTTCACGTTCAGCCTTACGCATAGCCTTCGCTTCATCCTTGGACGTCTTCTTGGCTTCCGCACTCAATTCCAGCAAAGGCTTTTCCGTCACTTTGGCATCCTCCCGGACTTTTTTCAAACGGTTGCCTTCCATCTGGGATGCCTTGTACTTAGCCACATCAATATCCACGGGAATGCCCATAGCCTTATCAAGTGCCGCTTTGTTCACGTTGTAGTTATAAAGTGCGGTGTTGTAATTGGTGCGCGCCGCCGTCATCTTCTCTGTGGCGTCCATTACGTCAAGGTTGGTACCTACACCAGCAGAATAGCGGACATTGGCGATTTTTAAGTCTTCCTCTGCCTGCTTCACAGCCGTTTCCATGGTACCAATATTTTTCTCTGCCGCCTGCAGATTCAAGAGTGCCGTACGCACATCCAGCTGAATGGTTTCATCCTTTGCTTTAAGCGCTTCCTGTGCCTTTACCAGAGATGCTTCTGCATTATGCACACCAGCAGCCGTTACACCGTTGTCAAAGATATTCCAGCTAGCTGCAGCGCCAAACACCCATGTATTGCTATGGTCGGTCTTAAACTCCTGTTTACCTTCAATCGCCTTGCTGGCAGAAGCTGTAACCGTCGGATACCAGCCAGCCCTAGCCGTGTTAATACCTGCTTCAGCCTGCTTTACTGCATAATAGGCAGCGGCTCCATCCGCGCGGTTGTTCAGTGCATAAGTCGTGCAGTCCTCCAAATTCAGATTATAGGCAGGATGCTTTAATTCTTCATCAATTTCCAGCACCGTATCCGTCGGCAGACCGATGACATTATTCAGCGTAGCTACGGCAATATCGTAATTGTTCTGGGCAGTAGTCAAAGCCTGCTGGGCATTTGCCAGGTTTACCTGCGAGGACAATACGTCCGATTTGGCTACCGTTCCCACACGATACTGGGCGTTTACATTATCCAGATGTTCCTGATAAGCCCGCACGGTATCTTCCTGTACCTTAATCAGATTCTTGTAATTCAGGATGTTATAATAATCTGCCGTAGCCTGATAGCGGACAGCCTGCTTAGTGTTTTCCAAAGTAACATCTGCCGAATTCAAGCCATAACCAGCAGCTTCAATCCCACTGCGCAAGGAAAAATTGTATAAAGGAATAGATGCCGATGCACTATTCGTATAATAGGTGTTGTCACCATTATGTTGTGCCTGAGCCAAGGCATCATTTGCACGATTCACAGCCGAAGACAACGAAAAAGTTACCCCCGTCTGGCGACGGTACTTGGACAGATTCCACTTGGCCGCATCCACATCAGCCAAAGCACTCTTTATGCTGCGATTATTTTCCATAGCCATCTGTACGGCATCTTCAAGATTCAGCCGTACGGTATTGGCTGCCGAAACAGTCCCCATCGAAAAGCTCATTAAACCGCCCAAAACCAAAGCCGTCAGTTTTTTATAAAAACGATGTTTATTCAAGATAAATACCTCCTTAAAGTTAACGTCCTATATGAAAAGCCGCCCTTGCGGCTGAGATTATCCTCATCAGAAATACTGCTTAATGCCCACATAGGCTGCCCGATGGTCGCGTTTATTGACATTTTGCCACTGCCCCATCAGCCAGGTATCCTCCATGAGCTTTAACTCTGCTCCCAAACGCAGGGAAAAATCATTGACATTATAGGCATCCGCTGAAAACTTAAAATTTTTTCCCGCATAGGCATCCAGCCCCACACCGGCTTCGCCGTGTATGGCACCGGCTCTGGCCGCAAAATTCCCCTGCCGTTTGCCCAGCTGAAAATTTCCCCTATTCGTATCGCCAATGTCGTCAACCCCTATGTTCAAAAAAGGGCCTTGTTCCATTCCTACCGTGAACCCAAAATTGGCATCCCAGTTTCCTTTCTGCCCGCTGTACAGAGCAGATACTTCGGTATGGGTTTCAATGGAGTCCAGCTGTGTTTTTACCTTCTGTGCTTTCCCCGTAAGTTCCCGGGCATTATGTATCGTAGCTTTTATATCTTCTATAGTCTTTTCATCTCCGGCAACTTTAGCCAGGCCTTCGGAAACGACCCGGATTTTGTCGCTGGTCTGTGCGATATTATCCAATGTGATGCGCAAGTTTTCCGCTGTCTGCGGGTCTGCGCCCACCGTGGCCAGATTGCCCATAATGGCTTCCACGGAACTCATGGTGCGGTTTAAGCTTCCTGTCACCATGTTCAGGTTGGTCAGCATCTGATTGACATTGCCCTGATTTGCATTCGCCATATTTTCAAAAGCAGCCATCATCCCACTGATATGCGCAGTTGTATCCCGGATATTGGCCATCATCTGCACAATGGACATCTGGAACGTTTCATTGCCCACAATGTTATTCATGCTGGTCAGCAATTCCTGCGCCTGCCCCATAACCTGACTGGCACTCTTAATCATTTCATCCATGCCCATTTCTTCCAGCCCCGTCAGATAATCGCCATCTTCCAGAAAACCGGCATTAGCCTCTCCCGGCGCAATGTTGATAAATTTATCGCTCATAATTCCGGAGGAGCCGATACTTACCTGCGAGCCTTTGGGGATTTGCACCCCTTCATTTATCTGCATGGCGACGGTAACCCCCTTGCCGTCATTTTCCACGGAAAGGACCTTCCCCACAGGCACTCCGGACAGGCGGACCAATGACTGCGGCTCCACACCTATGACCTGCTTAAATCCGGCATAGAGTTTATATCCTTTGTCGCTGTCCAGCTTAAATCCGCTGAGCATGATTATTACGGCCGCCAGCAGTGCCAAGCCTGCCAGCGTGAAAGCCCCCACTTTTGCTTCTACGCTCATGGCCGCTAATCCTCCCCTTCTACTTTACCATTTGGGGTACGCAGAGTCTTGAAAAAAGCCTGCACCCGTTCATCCTGCAATTTCTGAAAATTTTTGACCGTATCCACAGCGATAAGTTCTCCTTCATAGACCATGGCAATCCTATCCGCAATGCGGCAGGCACTGGCCATATCATGCGTCACCACCACGGAGGTAACCCCCAGTTTATGCTGCATATCCACAATGAGTTCATCTATTTTGGCTGTGGTTATCGGGTCAAGTCCGGAGCTGGGTTCATCATAAAAGATGATTTCCGGCTCAATGGCAATAGCCCTGGCCAGTCCCACTCTTTTTTTCATGCCGCCCGAAAGTTCTCCGGGCAACTTGTTTTCCACATCATGCAGCCCGACCAAATCCAATTTTTCCTTAATAATCCGCTGGATTTCGTCCTCGGGCAGATGCCTGTGTTCCCGCAGGCCAAAGGCCACATTCTCCCCTACCGTCATAGAATCAAACAACGCGGAATACTGGAATACCATTCCCATATTGAGCCGCACCTTATCTAACTCTTTCTCGGAAAGCTTCGTTGTTTCCTGCCCATTGATGTAAATTTCTCCATTATCTGGACGAATAAGTCCAATCAGCAGCTGCAAAAGCGTACTTTTGCCAGAACCAGAACCGCCGATAACAGCCAAGGTTTCACCTTTTTTTATATTCAGGCTGATATCCCGCAGAGCATATTTACCATCATAGACTTTACTTATATTCGCCAGTCGAATCATATTTTCCTCCTGCTGCCCTCAATACAAAATAAAGGTCAGCACGGCATTTAAGATAAAAATAACAATTATCGATGTAACCACGGTACGGGTGGTCGCCTTACCGACGCCTTCGGCTCCTGCCGGACAGTGCAAACCATAATAGCAGCCCAGCACCGCGATGACATTGCCAAAGAAAATCGCCTTAATCATGCCCCCGGTAAGGTCAAAGGCCACCGCAAAGGTGTGAATGGAATTGATGTAGCTATAAGAACTGATGCCGGAGTAATACACCGCCACCAGATAGCCGCCCAATACGCCGATTACATCACCGAACACGGTTAAAAGCGGCACCACCATCATACAGGCCAGCATGCGGGGGACAATCAGATAATTGACGGGACTTACCGCCATCACCCGCAGGGCATCAATCTGCTCGGTAACCTTCATTGTGGAAATCTCTGCGGTAATCGCAGCTCCCACTCGTCCGGCACAGACCACCCCCACCAGTACCGGCCCCAGTTCGCGGCCAATGGCAATGGAAATAATCCCGCCAACGGTGCTCTGGGCTCCAAAACGAATCAAAATATCTGCTGTCTGCAAAGCAAATACCGCACCGGTAAAGAGCAAGGTCAGACTCACAATCAGCAGGGAATCCACACCTAAATGCGACATCTGCGCCAAAATATGCTTTGGCCGTGGTTTCCGAAACAGCTCCTGCATGGTATCGCGATACAGAAGCACGATG
>DJYL01000199.1 GCA_002448495.1 Pseudoselenomonas ruminantium
GAGGGCAGAGCTGAGGGCAGAGCTGAGGGCAGAGCCGAGGGAATTGCCGAAGGACGTGTTGAAAGTCTTTTAGACAGTGTACGTTCTCTCATGCATAAGAAAGGCTGGTCCAGCGATGAAGCTATGGATGTCCTTAGTATTACGCCCGAAGAACGTGCCATCATTTCAGCCAGATTGTAAGCAACAAAAAACTGCTGTAACACGACTTACATCGTTTACAGCAGTTTTTTGTTAAGCCTGAATATCCACCATCGTGCCCAGATTGGGGTCAACAGAGAGTTCTGCGAGCATTTCCTCTGCAGCAACTTCCGTGGTATCCATGGCCATTTTCAGAACCGCCATGCCCATATCCTGCATGGCCTGCCCCTGATGCATGTTCACCGACATCGCGGCGATGCTCATATCCATAACCGGCACCTCCTCAGTTAACTGAAGCCGCACATCCTTGTGCTATTATCTATATCGGTTATTTGGAACAAAAACTTAAATTTTAGGAACGCATAAACAGATTAACCATAAAGGCAGCGCTTACCATCCACATGATGGGGCTTACTCCCTTGGGCTGGCCGGACAAGCTCTTCATCAGCGCGTAGCTGATAAAGCCAAAGGCAAAGCCATTAGCAATGGAGGAAGTCAGCGGCATCATGATGATGGTCAAAAATGCAGGCAGACCTTCGGTAAAATCGGTAAAATCTATATTTTCCACTTCCGACATCATGAGAGCGCCGACCAGAATCAGCGAAGGAGCCGTAGCAAAGCCGGGTACAAGGCCAATCAGCGGTGCAAAGAGCAGGGATACGAGGAACAACAGCGATACCGTCACGGCAGTAAGCCCCGTTTTGCCGCCCGCAGCAATACCGGCAGCGCTCTCAATATAGGAAGTTACCGTGGACGTACCAAACACCGCGGAGAAAATCGTACCGACAGCATCGGTATTGAGCGCTTTGTCGAGATTTTCAATCTCGCCGTCTTTCTTCACCAGCTTTGCTTTGTTTGTAAGACCGATAAGCGTCCCCATATTATCAAAAAGTTCCACTACCGTAAAGGTGAAGATAATGGAAAAAATACCATAGTTCCAAGCCCCCACAATATCCAGTTTGCCAAAGGTTTCTCCCATATGCGGCAGGCTGGTACTGATTACATCCGAAAAACTCTGGGGAACAGGGGAATAACCGAGTATCATGGACAAAACCGTGGTGGCAATTATGCCGATAAGGATAGAGCCCTGCACATCACGAGCCATAAGTACTCCCGTGAGCACAAGACCGAACATTGCCAGAGCGGTTTCCGGGCGGGCCACACTGCCCAGTGTGATAAATGTCGCCGGGTCACTGACGATAAGCCCCGTGCCTTTAAGGCCGACAAAGGCAATGAAAAGACCAATGCCCACGCTGATAGCTACACGCAGATTTTGCGGAACAGCGTTGATAATCGCCTGCCGCACATGGCTGACCGTCAGAATTAAAAACAGCAGGCCAGAGAAAAACACCGCACCGAGTGCCACCGTCCAGTGAAGTCCCAATACGCCGCAGACATAATAAGCAAAGAACGCATTTAACCCCATCCCCGGCGCCAATGCCACGGGATAGTTGGCAAAGACCCCCATCATCATTGTGGATAGTGCCGCAATCCAGATGGTTGAAGCAATCGCGGCCTCCTTCGGGACTCCGGCAGCCGCCAGAATGTTCGGATTAACGAACATGATGTAACCCAGGGCAATAAACGTAGTGAACCCCGCGATAACCTCCGTGCGTACCGTGGTTCCCTTTTCCGATAGCTTGAAGAAACGCTCCAGAAACGACTGACTTGCTTGTGCTTGCATAAAAAATAAAAGCCTCCTCTTTCCCGGCAGGAAATCATCTGCAGCACCAAGAAAAAAGAAGCCTTCTTTATCCGTAAAATAAAATAATGAAGCATGCTCCATCTTTCTTGTAGCCTGTGACAATTTACGGTTGCCTGTAGAAACGCCCACACCATATCTGCGGGCTTATACAAGAATTGAACGATAAAAGAATAACAGAGATTGGGACATCTGTCAATTTATTAGAAAATTAGCAATCCACCCGCAACGAAAAGCGAAAATGATTCTTTTCAGTTAAAAAAGCAGGATTTTATAGCACAAAGGTCTAATTATAAGGGTATACATTGGTAAATCAGCCAATGAGGAGGATCTTATGCAGGATTTGAGAGTTTTCGTCATCGACAACTCCATAATGTTCCAGAACACCTTGGTACAGGAGCTTAACAAGCGTCTGCCGTCTGGCAGTCTTGTTGAACATGCGGGGCTGCCCGCCGAGGCGATGGAAAAGCTGTCTGCTTTCAATCCAAACGTTATCATCCTGAACTTCGCCCTGGGTTCCCTTTTAGTACAACAGGAAAAGTTTCTGCCCCTGCTGGTGCAAAAATTTCCCAATATCCCCATTGTCACCTATGGCATTTTGGACAGCGGACAGCAGGCGGCTCAGATTTTAGGCGCATCACATTATCTGAAAAAACCTTCCATAGGCCAGCCTATGGAGCCATTCTTTGAAAAAATAGTCAGTACGCTTTTGCTTGTTCAAGGCAAAAGCAGCGCGGCCGTCACGCGGGACATCCGCAAAGCCGCTCCGCCAGTACCTTCCCCTGCGCCCACCCCAGTGAGCAAGCCGCAAACTTCCTTTGTCACGCTGCCCGCCAATTCCGGAAATATCGACCTTATTGCTATGGGTGCCTCCACAGGGGGGACTGAGGCGTTATCGGCGGTAATCACCCGTCTGAAACCACCACTGCCGGGCATCGTCATCGTTCAGCACATCCCGCCCATGTTCTCAAGGCTCTTTGCCGAACGCTTGAACACGGAATGCAAACTGACCATCAAAGAAGCTGCCAGCGGTGATGTGGTTCTGCCCAATCATGTCTACATCGCTCCGGGTGCCAAGCACATGACCATCTCCCGCATGGGAACCCGTTATATGCTGGAATGCAAGCCCGGGCCGCCGGTGCACAGCGTCTGCCCCTCGGTGGATGTGCTCTTTGACAGTGTAGCTGATGTGGCAGGCCGTCATGCGCTGGGAATTATCCTCACGGGCATTGGCAAGGACGGAGCCGCAGGTCTTCTCAAGATGCGTCAGAAAGGTGCGCCCACCATTGGGCAGGATGCAGCAACTTCTACCGTCTACGGTATGCCCAAGTCTGCCTTTGAGATGGGAGCCGTCGAGCAGCAGCTGCCGCTTCTCAGCATTCCCGATGCCATTCATAAAATCGCGAAATAAAGCCTTTCCCCGTCTGTGATGGAAGGGCTTTTTCCCTATTGATATGAAGGGAATTTGCCTCTCAAGAGAGAATTTATGAAGTAATTGAATTTATCATTATCCAATTCATATAAAGGAGCATAGCATTATGAATATGTCTGTACAAAATGGCAGCTCCGGCGGCAGAGCTGCGGCAAACATGCTTTCCCCGCTGAATGTATGGGGGCTTTCG